>JAUWUS010000030.1 GCA_030617815.1 Gammaproteobacteria bacterium | reverse complement strand
TTGCTGAATTACATAGCATTTACAAAACACCGGAAGCGACAAATAAAGACTAAAAATCTTTATTTAAAAAATTTTAATTCGTTTTAACGAATAAGCCCCCATTTAAATTGCGGAAATATGAAAATATTTCCGCTTTTTTTTGCCCAAATGATTTAAACCAGGCAAAATAAATCAAATCCTCATTACAATAAAGCTTGACAGATAAGACCAAGAGCCTTATTTTACTTGCCCTGCTCAAAAAATAGCCAACTATAAGAACATATAAATATAAAGCAGGTTTCGATTTTGCAACACATCCCACAACAATATTCAGGGATATGCACTATACAATAATAATTACACTAACTAAGGACATTTACATGCACCTAACACTCCCCCACTTAGTCATGCTAACGGTTGCTTTGCTCATTGCTCACAGTTTTATTTGGGCTTAAGTTTTAAATCCATATTTTTAATTATTGGCAGATATACAGCATTACCCTATAAATAATTATATAGTTATATTCTTACATATTTAACTCGATTTCCCTTTCTCAATAAAACTCAGCATTTATTTAAATGCCTCTTGTTGCCCAGCATATTTGTAATTTGCTTAGATTACTTTTTTTGATCCAGATCAAATTTTATCTTTTAAGCTGTGTCAGCATAAGACAAACAATTAAATAGGGGGTAGAGCTATGATTTTGCAAAAAGGTGATAAAGACATATTATCTAATGTAGGAATAACCGTTCTGATATTAACCGCATTTATGTTTATAGTAATTTTTGCTGCCAATATGCTGGCTTAAGATTTTCATTTATTAAATAAGTTTTTTACATGCGTTCTCCGCGCTTGATGTAAGAAAGACTGGGTCGGTTTTAAAACCGACCTTTTTTTATTGTTAACACCTGAAATATACAAAATTTATTTATTCCATTTAGCTACAAAACGATCCAACTGATTAGCAAATTCTCGACGATCACGTTGATTCAATGGTGGAGGCCCTCCCCCCATAATTTCACCTGTACCTCTCAGCTCATCCATTAAATCTCGCATCACTAGCTTTTGCTTGATAGTCTCTGTTGAATAAAGTTCTCCACGTGGATTAAGTGCATGGCCACCCTTTTCAATCACTTCAGCAGCAAGCGGAATGTCAGCGGTAATGAGTAAATCATTTTCTTTGATTTCTTGTACAATATAATTATCAGCAACATCAAAACCTGCAGCAACACGAATACTTTTAATGAAAGCTGATTTCGGAGTAATTAAGCTCTGATTAGCAACAAGAATCACCTGTACTTTTGCTCTTTCTGCCACGCGATAAAGTATTTCTTTCACTACCTTTGGACAAGCATCTGCATCAACCCAAATCTGCATTTTTTTACCTCTGTAAACTACAATTAAGTACTTATATAGTTGTTCACTTCATCTTTTAATTTTATTCCCCCTCCCTCAGGGAGGGGGTTAGGGGGAGGGAATATATTTAAATCACCCCACCCTAACCCTCCCCTTGATGGGGAGGGGACTAACTTTTAATTAGTGAATATTCATGACAGTTTTTCACTAAGAACTTGCGGGGAAACAGGATGTTGTAACAGGGCATGTAGAGTAAATAATTCGGCCAGCTTACTCACATGCTTTCGTTCCTCCTTTTCGACCATCACAATCACTTTTGCTTCAGGTGCATATTTTTGCAAACTGCATAAAAATACATCCAGATTGCTCACATTAACCCCGGCATAATTATTTCCATAACCATAAAAGAACTCCGCAACAACAAAATCAGGTTTTTTCTTTTTCAGATGAGACAACGCTTTTCGCATTGAATTAAATTGAACATTTTCAATATTAAGGCTGTGGTACAAACGGGTAAAATCAGGATGGAGGGGTGATTCAATAATGGAAAACACGACTTTCTGGTTCATATGGGCTACGTCAAAGGTTAAAATTACAGTAAATCATCTTAAATCCACCGCTACAATATCGTATTTTGCTGTAAATTGTCATATAAAACAGTATAATGCGCGTCCTTTATTCTCGTCTGATCCGGTATTTATCGGGTATGCAACAACTATTTGGCGCTTCGCCATAACTTCTTTTACAGGATTTTTTGATGTCTCAAACTGACACTTTACCCTCTTTTAGTGAACTTGGTCTTTCCGCGCCCGTGCTGGAAGCGCTTGATAAAATTGGCTATGAAACCCCTTCCCCTATTCAGGCAGAGATGATTCCCTATGTACTGGAAGGTCGCGACGTGCTTGGCCAGGCGCAAACCGGGACAGGTAAAACTGCCGCATTTGCTTTACCTATCCTGTCTCGCATTGACACGAAAATAAAAACACCGCAAGTTTTAGTCCTGACGCCAACCCGTGAACTGGCCATTCAGGTTGCGGAGGCCTTTCAGAAATATGCCACAAAAATAAAAGGCTTCCATGTTTTACCCATTTACGGTGGTCAGGATGCTCGTGGTCAAATTCGTCAGCTCGAACGTGGTGTACACGTTGTTGTTGGCACACCTGGCCGCGTCATGGATCTCATTCGACGTAAAAATTTAAAACTCAATGCACTAAAAACACTGGTACTTGATGAAGCCGATGAAATGTTACGTATGGGTTTTATTGATGATGTTGAATGGGTGATGGAACAAATTCCAGAAGAACGCCAGATTGCACTATTTTCTGCAACCATGCCCACGCAGATTCACAAAATTACAAAAAAATATTTAGATAATCCAAAAGAAATATTTATAAAAGTTAAAACCACTACTGCATCTACTATTAACCAACGTTACTGGATGGTCAGTGGCCATCATAAACTTGATGCGCTTACTCGTATTCTCGAAGCAGAACATTTTGATGCCATGATCATTTTTGTGCGCACCAAAAATGCCACCACTGAGCTTGCACAAAAACTTGAAGCACGCGGCTACTCTTCTGCCGCCATAAATGGTGACATTGCACAAAATCAACGTGAAAAAACTATCAAAGATCTCAAAAAAATGAAAATTGATATTTTGATTGCAACCGATGTTGCTGCACGTGGATTAGATGTACCCCGTATTAGTCATGTTATAAATTATGATGTTCCCTACGATACCGAAGCCTATGTGCATCGTATTGGTCGTACCGGCCGTGCGGGTCGTGAAGGTAATGCAATTTTATTTGTGGCGCCACGTGAAAAACGCATGTTGCAACAAATTGAACGTGCGACAAAACATAAAATTGAAATGCTGGAAATGCCTTCAACTGAAATCATTAACAACAAACGTATTGCACGTTTCAGCCAGAATATTACCGATACATTAGCCAATGAAGAGCTGGCTTTTTATGCCAGCATTTTAGAAAAATACACACTGGAACATAATATCCCCGCTATCGAAGTTGCAGCTGCATTAGCTAAAATGGTGCAAGGTGATGAACCGTTGCTGCTCTCGAATAAACCGGAAGCACAACGTTCAACAAGATCTGATCGTGACAGAGGCGAGAGAAAAGATCGTGAAAGGGGTTCACGCAGAGATCGAGAAAATCGTGGAGAAAAAGGTGGCCGTGAGCGTCGTCCGCCACGTGGAGAGCATGAAAAAGAAGAAGGTCTGCAAACCTATCGAATAGAAGTCGGCCATGATCATGGTGTAAAACCAGGTAACATTGTTGGTGCAATCGCTAATGAAGCAGGTATTGATAGTAAGCACATGGGTCGTATTCAAATCAACGATGATTACAGCACCATTGATTTACCTGAAGGAATGCCAAAAGATATTTTTATGGATTTAAAAAGTGTTCGGGTAGCAGGTCAAAAACTCAATATTTCAGTTTTTGGTGAAACGTCTGTGACTAAAAAACGTGAAATTTTAAAACGTAAACCGCGCAAAGATTCAGATCGTAAAAGTTCTCCGTCTAAAAGAAGAAAATCACCTGCACATAAACCACGTAAAAAGAAATCTGATTAAATCAATAACCTGTAATATTCAGCGATAACTTATTTTCCGACGTAACAATTTATGTGCTTCCATCACAATTAAAATTATTATTGAGATAAGTAACATATCAAACCAGTAATCGAGTGATACTGGATGAATGCGTAATACATCACTTATCCACGGTGTATACATCGCCCCGATATGTATCAATTGTGCCGCTAAAGTACCAAACAATAAAAAATGATTACGTAGTGGGCTATGTGTGAAAACAGAACGTGTTTCCGAACGACTGTTAAACACATGAATATTTTCAAATAACACCATTAATAATAACGTACCATTTCTAGCAGCATCCAGGCCGTAACCCTGAGCATATAAATACTGGAATACTAAAAATGCTACAACCCCAATGACTAATGCTGAAAGTATTACACGTTCAATCATTATTCGGTTAAAAATACCTTCCTTTGGTGAACGCGGCGGATTTTTTAACTCATTTCCTTCTGCAGGTTCAAAGGCTAATGCAACATCCTGTATGCCATTTGTAACCAGGTTTAACCATAACAATTGCACTGCAAGTAAAGGTAAAGGCAAACCACTTAACAATGCCAGCGTAAATAGAACAATTTCAGCAGCACCTGTTGAAATAAGAAGAAATATCACTTTACGTACATTATTATAGGCAACGCGTCCTTCTTCAATACCGGCAACAATTGAGGAAAAATTATCATCTGTTATGATAAGTTCAGCCGATTCACGCGCAACATCGGTGCCATATTTACCCATTGCTACGCCCACTTCCGCAGCTTTTAAAGCCGGCGCATCATTTGCACCATCCCCGGTTGCAGCAACAAAATGACCATTTCGTTGCAATGAATTAACAATATTTAATTTTTGCGTTGGTTCAACACGTGCAAATACTCTTGCAGTTGATATCAATGTATCAAACTCATCAATATTCCCACTTTTTTGTTTTAATTCACTACCGGTGACAACCTGCTTTTGATCATTTGCTAATCCTAACTCACGAGCAATAGCAAAAGCGGTAACAGGATGATCTCCCGTTACCATTGCCACGACAATACCTGCTTGCTGGCAAGCAATAACTGCATCTTTTGCTTCACTACGTAAAGGATCAATAACACCAACTAAACCAATAAAGGTAAGGTTCTTTAATTGATTGTCAGAAAATTCTTCTTTTTTAATTTCTCCCGATACCAGTGCAAGAACCCGGTAACCTTCTGTTGCAAGATTCTCTGCTTGTTTTGTAATAAGGTTGATATCAATAACCACATCATTATTTGTCGTAGCCATAAGGCTGCACATTGGCAGTAATTTTTCATATGCACCTTTCACATAAGTATAAGTTGTCGTTGCATTTATTTTATTTAAACTTGCAGCAAACTGACGTTCCGATTCAAAAGGAATCATTGCTGTTTCTACATAACGTTCTTTTATATCATCTTTAACAAAACCAGCTTTATGTGCCAAAACCAACAGTGCCACATCCATGGGATCACCATGAGATGTCCAACCATGATCTCGTTTACCTAAAAAACCCTCATTCGATAACACCGCAACCTGACATAATCGTTCAAGTAACTTTTTCTCTTCAATTAATAATTCTTTGTTATTATTTGTAACGTCTCCTTCAGGTTCAATACCCTCCCCACTCACATCCCAACTATCATTATTAGGTAAAACAATTTTTTTAATGGTCAATTGATTAACGGTTAACGTACCTGTTTTATCTGTTGCTATATATGTGCATGAACCTAATGCTTCCACAGCAACAAGTTTTTGCACAATAACATTACGTTTTGCCATACGACGCATACCAACAGCAAGAGCAACCGTTAAAGCAACAGGTAATCCTTCAGGTATTGCAGAAACAGCAAGGGCAACCGCTAATAAAAATACTTCATCAATGGGCATACCACGCATAAATGCGATAACAGACATAATGGTTGCAGCGACACCCACTATAATTGCAACTTTATGTGTAAACGTTTCCATTCTAACCAATAGAGGTGCTTTGCCAGATGACTTACCTAATACCGAAGCCGCGATATTTCCCAGTTCAGTTAATAAGGCTGTTGTAACAACAACCGCATGTGCCCGGCCCCGCACAACCAGGCTGCCAGCAAAAACCATGTTTTGTCTATCGGCTAAAACTGTTTCTTCATCAAGTATCACATCAGCATTTTTTGTAATGGACGATGATTCACCCGTCAAAAGTGATTCATCGATTTCTAAATTATTTTCTGTTAACAAACGCATATCCGCCGGAACACGATCGCCAGACTCAAGCACAACAATATCTCCAGGAACAAGTTCTTCTGATTGAATCTCATAACTGTCGCCTGCTCTTAAAACCCGCGAGCACGTTCTAACCAGATCTTGCAATGCTGCAGCTGCTTGTTGGGCTGAAAACTCCTGCACTGTACCAATAATCGCATTTATTAATAGAACCGCAAAAATAAAACCCGCATCAGACCACTCTTTAATAACTATCGATAATGCGGCAGCTGCAAAAAGTACATAAATTAAAGGACTGGAAAACTGGTGAATAAATACCCGAAAAACCCCTGCTTGTTTTAACTTCGGAAGACTGTTAAATCCATATTGTTGCAAACGTTGTTTAGCTTCCTGAAGACTCAAACCGTGATGACTGGAGGAGAGAAAATCAAGAACATTTTCTGCTGATTCTGTATGCGCTATTAATTTATTTTCAATCACTATCACATTCTCCAGTAACACATTCATTGATATGCAAATAAGCATAACTGTATTTATGTTATTATGATAATCATACACAATTGTCACAATTAATATTACAATTAACCGATGAAAGCACTTATTTCAACCTCATATACTTCAGAAGATACAAAACAAGCTGCAACAACATTTGCCAAAAAGTTTAACTATCCATGTCAAAATAATACTGAAGTAAATACATCACTTAATCTTAATTATACCGATGAATATGTTGAGTTGAGAGATAATGACAAAAACATCGCCATTCATATTGATTTCCTCAGCGGTAATCTTGCCCACCGTCAACAATATGGAGGTGGACGAGGTCAAAGCATTGCCAAGGCAATTGGCTTAAAACAAGGTGTCGCCCCCCCTTTTGTTGTTGATGCAACAGCAGGTTTAGCTAAAGATGCTTATGTGCTTGCCTGTTTAGGTTGTCCTGTTATTTTACTGGAACGTTCACCCGTTATTGCTGAACTTATTGAAGACGCAATAGAACGTGCAAGAGATGATGAACACTTCCAGAATATTTTAAAAACGGGCTTTAGTGTTATTGCAGAAAGCAGTATTGATTATTTAACGCAACTCAAAAACAGTGCAAATGATAATTGTCCTGATGTGATCTATCCTGATGTAATTTATTTGGATCCAATGTATCCTGAGCGAAAAAAATCCGCTTCTGTTAAAAAAAATATGCAAATTTTACAAAAATTACTGCGACACGATGAAGATACACAGGAACTACTGAATATAGCGTTAAAAACAGCAAAAAAGCGTGTTGTCGTGAAAAGGCCTAAAGGTGCTAAAAACCTGACGAATATAAAACCAACCTATTTAGTGGAAAGTAAAAAAACACGCTATGATGTTTATATTACTTCAAAATAAGTTTTCAGTAATTCATGTCCATTAACAACAATAGAAAACCCGTGTTTACCGGCATAATACCTTCGGGTTGATATTTTTTTAAATGAATGTTTTTTTGCTATTTCCCTTTTTGACTCAGAATAATCACCTTCTGATATTTTAAATATTTTTTTACCCATTTTATTATTTTGCCTGACAAAATAAATTATATATTCAAGGCGGATTTTTCCTAGCTTTTTGGCTTTGGTGTTTAATAAAAAATTAAACTGTATTTCATTGCCCATTTTTATATTTTTTGTAATATTGAACTTATGGATTTTAATATTAGAGGGCGGTTGATATCCAAATAGTTTAAGTGCCTGAGTATTTCCGGCTTTCAATAAAGTACGGCAAGCATGTTTCACAAGTTTATCTGTATCGGGATTTAACCCTATCCATTTTTTTGCTATTTTTATAACAATATCAGGATGATCTTTTGAGATATCATTGAGATTGTTTGCAACACTTCGTCTTACGTATTCACTCTCATCTGATTTTAGCTGTTCTAAAATAGGTAAAATCTTGCTTGGGTCTTTTTTGAACTCAGGTAATGCAATCGCCCAGGGTAACCGGGGACGGCAACCTTCACTGGCTAAGCGCCGCAAATGTTCATTATCAGACCTGGACCAGCGTTTCATTTGAGCCATCATTTTATTTTCATGTTTAATAATAAAAGGTCTTACCGGAAATTCTGATGAGGAACCTTGAGTAAAATAAGCCATTGCGGATATTGAATTTTCATAGTCGTTTAAACCACAAAATTCTACAAAATCGGGAAATATCAAATGTTCAAGATCGGTAAAATTTAAGGAAACCGGCTTTAAAATATCTAACGCTTTTTTATAGTTGTCAGGCAAGCCTTGCTGCATATTTTCAGCTATATGGCGTATTCGTTGTTTTAATTCTTTTTTCTCCCACTCTTTATTGAAAATATTTTTAACGAATATTTTCTCATTAAAATCGGGATAAACTTTCTTTATTTCAGAAGATAATTTGCTAATGAATTTTTTATTATAAATATCTTTTAACAAATCAGCCATCAGTTCATTCTCGTTCAACTAATTTGTTTTTAGCTTCAATCCATTGTGACATATACATACTGCTTTTCATTGTATGGTGTCGTAACATCATGCCAGTAAAATTATTCTTACGATTTTCTTCTAATGACGCAATTACCGATACTAGTTTGGTAACGAATTGTTTTTCATTTTCTGTTTTATTAAATACATTATTAACAATCGTGATTCCGTTTTGTTGTTTCTCCAGCCAAACCTTCTCATCCTGATATAATTCAATCGCAGAATTCGCTATTTTTTCCGGAGTATCATAAACAAAACCGGGCCAGTCATAACCATCCTGCATAGATTCCGCGCCAATTGAAGTGGTAATGCTTGGTGTACCGCTTAACATCGCATCAGCCAGCTTTCCTTTCATCCCAGCACCAAAACGTAACGGTGACAAACATATTCGATATTGACTTATTGTTTCAATCGCATCATCTGCCCAACCTTTAATAAGAAAACCTTGCTTCTCATTATGTAATTGCTGTGCTTTTTTAGGTAAATACGATCCGTAAATATGTAACTCAACATTTTTTAATTTTTGCCGTATAAATGGCCAGATTTCATTTTTCAAATATAAAATCGAATCCCAATTAGGTTCATGACGAAAATTGCCTATTGTCGTAAAATTTTTTCTCTGTGCGAACACAGGCCATTTTTTAATGACTTCATTTTTATCCAGAGAATCATACATAAAGGGTAAATACAGTAATAAATCTTTATCTACATGATAAATATCTTTTAAGATCTTAACTTCAACTTCAGACATCAATAGACTCAAGTCACAACGTAAAATACTGGCAATTTCCCGCACTGCAATATCATTATGGTAATTTATATTTTCAGGCTTATTTGCATCTTTATTGTTCTTAACAGCTTGATGACGTGCATATCTTAAACAGTGCAAATCAACCGTCTCCAAAATCCTTAACGCTGAAGGGCATTGCTTTTCAACACGCCAGGAAAACTGTTCTTCCATCATAAAACGGTCAAATAAAACAATGTTGGGATTTAATGCTTTAACATAATCATCAAAATTACTGTTATTTAATTCAATTGAAACTTTTGTAATACCGAGCGTTTCAAGATCAACCATATGGTCACTTAAAAGTGCTGGCGATGCATAAAATACCTGATATTTTTGCCTTTGAAAAATATCCAATAACTGCAACATCCGACTGCCTGCTGCAGAGGAATCAGGTTCAGGCCAAACATAACCAATAACGAGTAATTTTTTCATTTAGGCAGTATATCAGCCACATATGCTTAATTAATAATTATTATGTTATAACAAAAAAAAGACGGCTATAAGCCGTCTTTTTTATCAGTAATAATAAAATATATTACATAGTTTCTAAAAGCAATTGATTTATTCGCGTTACAAAAGCAACCGGATCTTCCAATTGACCGCCTTCACTCAACATTGCCTGATCAAATAACAAATGTGATAAATCTGAAAACTTATTATCATCCTGTTCATCGTTAAGACGCTTCACCAGTGGATGATTTACATTAATTTCAAGAATTGGTTCAACATTTGGGAGATCGTGTCCTGCTTGTTTTAATATTTTTTGCATACTAACAGCCATGTCTTGTTGTTCCACAACTAAACAGGAAGGAGAATCCGTTAAACGCGTTGAAACACGAACTTCTTTTACTTTTTCGCCAAGACCATCTTTCATTTGTTTAAGCATTTTTTCATAATCTTTCGCTGCTTTCTCGGCTTTTTTCTTATCTTCTTTGTCTTCTAACTTACCAAGATCAAGTTCACCTTTAGCAATATTAACGAATGATTTTCCATCATACTCACTCAAATAAGACATCATCCATTCATCAACCCTGTCATGCATAAGAATGACTTCAATACCTTTCTTTTTAAATAATTCAAGATGAGGGCTGCTTTTAACTGAAGTGTAACTATCGCCTGTTATATAATAAATTTTATCCTGTTCATCTTTAAAGCGACTAATGTAATCATCAAGAGAAACATCTTCAATGTCTGAATCATTGTGTGTCGATGAATATCGAAATAGTTTTGCAATTTTTTCTTTGTTTGAAGAATCTTCTGCCGGCCCTTCTTTTAAAACACGACCAAACTCTTTCCAGAATAAAGCATAATCTTCTTTCTTGTTCTTAGCCATTTTAGTTAAATGAGACAGAATTTTCTTAATCGAAGCAGAACGAATTGTGTCAATGTGTTTATTTTTTTGTAATATTTCACGAGAAATATTTAATGGCAAATCATCAGAATCAACTACACCTTTAATAAAGCGCAGATAATTTGGCATCAACTGTTCCGCATCATCCATAATAAAAACGCGTTTTACATAAAGTTTAATACCATGACGTTGATCTCGTTCAAACATATCAAATGGAGCGCGTTTAGGTAAATAAAATAAAGTAGTGTATTCCTGTGTTCCTTCTACTTTATTATGTATCCAGCTAAAAGGCTCATCAAAATCATGTGCAACATGTTTATAAAATTCTTTATATTCTTCATCTTTAATATCAGATTTAGAACGTGTCCATAAAGCAGAAGCTTTATTCGCCACTTCCAGTTCATCCGTCAGCTCACCTTTATCATCAGGTTTTTTCATGAAAATCGGTAATGAGATGTGATCAGAATATTTATTTATGATTGAGCGTAAACGCCAGTCATCTGCAAATTCATGTTCATCTTTTTTCAGGTGTAAAATAACTTTAGTGCCACGTTCTTCTTTAACAATATTTTCTAAATCAAACTCACCTTCACCGGATGAATGCCAGCGCACACCATGCTCAGAGGTTAAACCTGCACGACGGGTTTCTACTGTGACATTATCTGCAACAATAAATGAAGCATAAAAACCCACACCAAACTGGCCAATCATTTGTGCATTTTTAGCCTGATCGCCGGTCATATTATCGAGGAATTTACGAGTACCAGAGTTTGCGATAGTACCAATATTGGCTATCACTTCTTCGCGATTCATGCCCACACCATTATCCGTAATGGTCACCGTGCCTGCATCTTTGTCAAACTCGACCTGAATTTTTAAATCATTTTCATCTTCATATAACGCATTGTCGCTTAAGGCTTCAAAACGCAATTTGTCACAAGCATCAGAGGCATTGGATACCAACTCACGCAGAAAAATTTCTTTATTGGAATAAAGGGAATGAATCATGAGGTTCAGCAATTGCTTTACCTCGGTCTGGAAACTCAGGGTTTCTTTTTTGGCTTCGACCGTCATTTTTTTCTCTCTGTATTTAGTGATTTAAATTATCTGTTTCTTTATATATTGGCAAACCCTTCAATATTCAAGGAGTAATTTATGAAAATTTAGAGTTTATGGTAAAAATGTCCGCGAACTAATATTCAGCATATTTATAATATTTGAGGATATCTCTTCAATTGACATACTGCTGACATCAAAATAAGGCACATTTTCCTCTTGAAACAGAGCTTCTGTCTGCCGAATTTCATACTGACATTGAGGCAAAGAGGAATATTGACTGTCCGGCCGACGTTTAGTGCGAATACTTTGTAGTCGCTCAGGTGTTACCAGTAAACCAAAAACTTTCTCTTTGTGGCTCTTTAGCGAAGCAGGTAATAAAGGAGATTCGAGCTCTTCATCGACAATCGGATAATTTGCCGTTTTTAAACCATAATGCATTGCCAGGTAAAGGCTGGTTGGCGTCTTGCCTGTGCGTGAGGCTCCGGCCAAAATGACATCCGCCTGAGCATATTCTCCGGCTCCTATACCGTCATCCGTTTTCAGTGAATAATTTACTGCATCAATGCGCTCACTATAATACTCATCATCACCAATGCCATGCACACGCCCCAGGCCCAAACTTGCCTTACAGCCAATTTCCTTTTCGATGGGGGCAATAAACATATCAAAAATATCGAGATAAACGCCTTCCGCGGTTGCCAAAATCGCTCTTAATTCCGGTTTAACCAATGTACTTAAAATAATCGGACGTATTCCTCTCTCATTAGCAAGTTTATTAATAATAGTAACCGCTTTTTCTGCTTTTTCTGCTGTATCGACAAAACGCAATGAATGAGATTCGAACTGAATCGATGAAAATTGATATAACAGGCTACGGCCTAATGTTTCAACTGTAATACCGGTGCTATTGGAAACAAAAAAAACCGGTCGGGAATTAATCTTTTTATCTTGCATTGATTTTTAAACCATCCACGCTTACATTATATTGATAGTATATAAAAATATAACATAGCATAATAATCCGGTATTTTACCAGATTTGAAACATTAGCGATTTGAGACATCACCCGTGAGCAAAACTAAAAACATATTATGGTTCGACCAAATCAACCTGACAGATTTACCTCAGGTTGGTGGGAAAAATTCATCCTTAGGGGAAATGATCAACCAACTTTCAAATTCCGGCATTAATGTTCCCGGAGGTTTTGCCACAACATCTGATGCCTTTCGTGATTTTATCCAGCAGGCAAAACTCGAAAAAAAAATACAGGATGTCTTAGATAAACTTGATGTGCATGATGTTCATGCTTTAAAAAAAGCAGGCAGCCAAATTCGCCAATGGGTTCTTGATGCGACATTCCCCGAAAAACTTGAGAAAGACATTCGTCAGGCTTACCAGCAACTGACTAAAAAATATGGCAAGGAAGCAAGTTATGCCGTGCGTTCTTCGGCAACCGCTGAAGATTTAGCGGATGCTTCTTTTGCCGGCCAACAGGAAACTTATCTTAATATTCATGGTGAAGACGCGATTTTAAATGCTGTTCAGGCCGTATTTGCTTCTTTATATAATGATCGTGCGATTGCCTATCGTGTTCATCGTGGTTTTGAACACGGAAATGTCGCTTTATCGGCTGGAATTCAACTAATGATTCGCAGTGATTTAGGCAGCAGCGGTGTCATGTTTACCCTGGACACTGAATCGGGTTTTGAAGATGTTATTTTTATCACGTCTGCCTATGGCCTGGGAGAATCTGTTGTTCAGGGCAGCGTTAATCCCGATGAGTTTTATGTTTACAAACCTGCTTTAGAACAAAATAAAAATGCTATTTTGCGTCGTAATATCGGCAGCAAAAAACATAAAATGATCTTTACTGAAAACACCGATCACCAAAGCTCAACCAGTACTATTGATATCGAAGTCAGTGAACAAAATAAATTTAGTCTCACTGATAATGAAATCATGCAGGTCGCCGCAATGGGACTAAAAATTGAAAAACACTATGGCAAAGCCATGGATATCGAATGGGCCAAAGATGGACAAACTGGTGAAATCTATATTGTGCAAGCACGACCGGAAACGGTTAAAAGCCGGGACAACCGCAATGTCCTGCAACGGTATGAGTTAAAAGAATCAAATAACAAAAGAAATGTTTTAACCTCAGGAAGAAGTGTTGGCCAACGCATTGGCCATGGCAATGTGCGCGTTATTTTAAATGCCAGTGAAATGGATCAACTCATTGATGGAGAAATCCTTGTTACCGATATGACCGATCCTGATTGGGAACCGGTCATGAAACGTGCCAGCGCAATTATTACTAACCGTGGTGGCCGTACCTGCCATGCGGCAATCATCGCCCGTGAACTTGGTGTCCCCGCTGTTGTTGGAACAAGTGATGCCTCAAAAGTTTTAAAAACGGGTCAGGCAGTTACCGTTAGTTGTGCCGAAGGTGAAGAAGGTTTTATCTATGAAGACATACAGGAATTTATCATTAATAAAATAAACCTTGAAGAAATGCCTGATTTACCTTTTAAAATAATGCTCAATGTGGGAACACCTGATCGTGCTTTTGATTTCAGCTTTTTACCCAATCATGGTGTTGGTTTAGCTCGACTTGAATTTGTTATTAATCGTTCTATTGGCATCCATCCTAAAGCTTTACTTCAATACAAAAAACAGAGTGATGAAATAAAACAAAAAATAAATGAACGCATTAAAGGTTATGCTGATCCAGTGAGTTTTTACATAGAAAAACTCACCGAAGGCATCGCCACTATTGCTGCTGCATTTTATCCAAAACCAGTCATTGTTCGTTTATCTGATTTTAAATCAAATGAATATGCCAATCTTATTGGTGGCGTAAATTATGAGCCTCATGAAGAAAACCCTATGCTTGGATTTAGAGGTGCAGCTCGTTATATCGACCCTAAGTTTCAGGATTGTTTTGAACTCGAATGTTTTGCCATTAAAAAAGCACGTGATGACATGGGACTCACTAACATTGCCATCATGGTACCTTTTGTTCGCACCCCTGAAGAAGCGCGCGAAGTCACTAATTTATTAAAAGAAAATGATTTAGCACGTGGAAAAAACGATCTGAAGATTATGATGATGTGTGAAATCCCTTCGAATGCTTTGTTAGCCGATAAATTTTTAAAATACTTTGATGGTTTCTCGATTGGTTCTAATGATATGACTCAACTGACTTTAGGATTAGATCGTGATTCAGAATTAATTGCCAACCTTTTTGATGAACGTAATGAAGCCGTTAAATCATTACTGAGTATGGCCATTAGAGAATGTAAAATTAAAAACAAATACATCGGCATTTGTGGACAAGGTCCTTCTGACCATCCCGACTTCGCTTTCTGGCTAATGGAACAAGGGATACACAGTGTTTCACTAAATCCGGATAGTGTTATTGAAACCTGGTTGTACTTAGCGGAACATGCAAATTAGTATATTAATTGTTAAGATAATTAAAAAAGTTTGAAATGATATACGTACCCACGGGTCCGTATAATTATCTGTTGAACACATGCCAGAAATCATTTGATAACAAGAGGAAAAAATTATGATTACTATTTCACAATTAACTGAATTATTAGGGTGGGCATCAGTAATAAATATTGCTTATCTTCTTTTAGCTACCATAATTCTTATGTTTATGAGAGGAACAATATCTTCAATTCATAGCAAGATGTTTAATATAGACGAAAAGGAATTAAGCTCTAAGTATTTTGATTTTTTGAGCAATTATAAAATAGTGACATTAGTTTTTATGGTTGCACCATATATTGCTTTAAAAATTATGGGCCAGTAAGTGTTTAACAAGGCAATCAAGTCATTCGCTTCGCTCATCGGGACGCCCCAAAAGCGGCGCGCCCCTTATTTAAATCGTTAGGCAATAAAAATAAAATATGGAAGCCAGAACACTACACGATATATACCGTTGCCCACATTGTAGCTCTATTGCGGCTCATGGAGATTATCACTGTCGTGGGTGTGGAACAAAATTCAGTAATATAGATATTGAAGTTATGAAAGAAAATGTTCGCTCTCCAATTGGTGCTATCCCTTGGAATACCAGAGATAGATATCGGTGTGTGCATTGCGATAAATTTGTGGCCACTATAGATAATTATTGTCGTGGTTGTGGAGATGAAATAGAAGATCACGAAAGACAATTAATGCGATTAAAACTTTCTGAACTAGCAAGGCAAAATACTCCATCCCTAATAGGTTTAGGTGTTTTCGTGCTACTAGTAATTGTGTTTTCAATAGAATTTGTTAAGTAGCAATAGAAAAATGCCTAACAAAGCACTCAACCGTTGAACGTACACTTGCAAGAAAATTATATTTAATACGAACGGCTGCTACTGGCCGATAGCAGGTAGTCGTTACTCAATCAGCACCCAGTACGCGCTTAAATTAATGAGTAAACAGATTATCTACGTATGAAGAGACCGTGGACTATGGTATTTAATAAGTTAAATTCATTACGGAACTTTATAACCATAGGTCTCATTATTAGCGGAATCTATTAGTTGGTATCGATTATCTTCTACGTGCATAACATCAAAACAGGTGCTAGAGGGATAGCTCACATTATCCCAATCAAAACAGACCTGATTCTGTGACGCCTTGATAGTCATGACGCCATAACCTGTTTGTTCATTGCACATATCACACTCGCGTTCAATTTTGTTTAATGATAGGATTTTTAAAGTGAAATCAGATCCCGGCGCTCTATCAAAGATAAGAAAGTTGTGACGCTGAAAATGATCTCTGATTTCATTGGCCGTTAGTTTATTATGTGGATAGCTAACATCATCTTCCGTTTTTTTAATTATTTTGGGTTGCCTTTGATAATTTAAGCGTGTGGTATCGTTTAAGACTTTCAGCCCCTTTATGGCCTCGAGGCCCTTTGCTGCGTCGACAAACTCAAACTGCGGCCCCCCGGCAAATCCCGTCTTCACGTCAATGAAGTAGACCTTTCCAGCTTCTGCATCAAAAGCGATGTTGGGTTTCTCCATCATCCCCAGAGCGAGGCCTAGGTTTAGGATGTTGGGCAAGGAGCTACCTTGCAGTGTAGTATACCCCGGCGGCACAGGATAAGGCAGGCGCGTTCCAGTTCTCATCTCAGCGACCGGCGTTCCATTAAGGGTAATCTTATATGTATTGGCGCTGCCCACAAAGCGTTTTGGGCGATAGAGGTAGATCAGAGCCTTGTCTGCCGGCACCTGGACAGTATCCAATTGCACGGCAATATCGGCAGCTACTGCTGGGGTGGGCGGTTGTACAACCTGCAGAGCCGTCGCGCCAGTCGTCGCTGCACAGCCGACAAGCATTACCAAACAAAGAA
This sequence comes from Gammaproteobacteria bacterium, assembly GCA_030617815.1. Taxonomy (GTDB): domain Bacteria; phylum Pseudomonadota; class Gammaproteobacteria; order UBA6429; family Thiohalophilaceae; genus JAGLTQ01. The sequence continues at coordinate 10,597 of JAUWUS010000030.1, read as the reverse complement.
ACATAACCACTCGTCGTAACCACATTAGCAAATCACTCCTGCGTAGAAAATTTATCTCATATGTTAAATATAGTGGATTTAATTCCCTTAACAAGCTCAAGCTATCCATGGTATAAAAAACAAACAAAAATAAACGAATGGCCGGATACGACCCAAAGCAGTCGTTCATGAATTACAATTAATAAATACAACTTTGCTCAAAAGCAGTCATTCAAACTAGGGACGGGGGAATTTAATAACGTGGTCTATTCGCGATTTTTCGTCTTTTATGTGTTGTTCGTGTCAGTGTTTTCAGCTCAGGCAAAAGAATTCGCTAATGATATTGTTGAGATAGGAATTCCTATACGCCCTGCGATATCTTTACAGCCTTATTATATGGTTCTTGCCCCAATGGGGGAGCGAGCCTATGTGATGTATCACGGAAAGCTGGTTCAATACCAGCTGAATCCTTTAAAAATCATCAACGCCGTAGATATCGACCTGGAAGTACCGCCACTTGAGAATAAAAACTATCCCAAGAGTGTTCATTACCACCGACATACCGCTAAACGCCTTTTCATTACCAAAGATGAAAAAAGAATAATTATCTATGGCCATACCTATATGAAGCTGTTTGATATGGCCACGAATAAAGTTATTAAAACCATATCTTTGAAAAAAGGTTGTGCTGTTTTAAATGATAATGAATTTGTGACTTTTGAAAAAGATAACACTGTTGTCACTATTTGGAATACTAACGATCTGACGCAGGTACGACAATTCCGTTCAGGTGGAACTGACAGGAGAACGGATGGGACGAGAACGTACGGAACATCAAATGCTCATAAGGTAGGGAAATATATCTTTGCGCATAGCGGTTCCATATTTAGAGTTCTGGATAGTAAAAGCTATAAGGAAATGATCAATCTTTATCTGTATGACCCAACAATAACATGGCCATGGATAGACTATGACTTGAAAACGCTAGGGGTTACTTTTGCTCGTGTAGTTTCTCATCCTGAACATCACACAGGACCAGAACATCTTAAAGGAGATATTAAATATCATCTTGAGGAAGGTCGGATAGAAGTAGATGGATGGGATTCTGGTCGTGGTGCGTATTTGGAAAACATCAGACTATATACAAAGTCTGCGATTCAGGTGTCGCCCACAAAACAATACAGTTCTGCTGAAGGTTCCCTGATATACCAAGACATATATCGCATCAAATCGTTATTTCAATTCCCGAATGGTGAGGCGGTATTGTGGAGCATTAAAACCAATAAGTTTCAGGCAACCAAAAATGCAAGCAGGCACCTCACAATGAAAAACGCTAAGGGTGAAGTCGTGCCGATGAATAATGCAACGTTTAATAAATATAACCAGGCTGGTATAAGTCATCTGGAGTGGTAAGCATAGCAAACTCAATTGTTGAATGTCCGCTTACAAAAAGAGTTAACTGAAACGGATAATTATCTAATGACTGCTACTGGCCGATAGCAGCCATAAAAAAGCCAGCTTATAGCTGGCTTTTTTATTAATCTTTTTTAATAAAATTATTTACCAAGAACTTCTTTAAGTGAGTTCAAACAAAAATCTACATTCTTTTCACTCGCAGCATGTCCCATTAAACCAATGCGCCATACTTTGCCGGCTAAGGCACCTAAGCCTGCGCCAATTTCAAGGTTATAGTCATTAAGTAACTTGCCACGAACCTCTGCATCATCAACACCATCTGGAATATAAACAGCATTTAACTGCGGTAAACGATCGCCTTCTTTAACCACGAAACCAATACCCATTTCTTCAAGACCGGCTTTTAATTTTAAATGCATATCCATGTGACGTTTCCAGGAATTTTCTAAACCTTCTTCTTGTAAAATAACCAGCGACTCATGCAAACCATAAAGATTATTAACCGGTGCTGTATGGTGGTAAGAACGTTTTGCACCTGCGCCCCAGTAACCCATGACTAAACTCAGATCAAGAAACCAGCTTTGAACTTTAGTTTTACGATTTTTGATAACATCTGCTGCACGCTCATTGAAACTAACAGGAGATAAACCCGGAGGCGCTGACAAACATTTTTGTGTACCCGAATAAATAGCATCAATATTCCATTCATCCACTTTCAATGGTGAACCGGCTAACGAGGTCACGGCATCAACAATGACTAAACAATCATGATCGTGAGCTAACTTTGTTAATGTTTCTGCATCTGACATTGCACCGGTAGATGTTTCAGCATGAACAAAAGCTACAAATTTTGCATCTGGATTCGCTTTTAACGCATCTTCCAATTTTTGTGGATCAACAACGGTGCCCCATTCGTCTTCAACCATAATCGCAGTTGCACCAACGCGTTCCACATTCTCTTTCATGCGGCCACCGAATACACCATTTTGACAAACGATGACTTTATCACCCGGCTCAACCAGGTTAACAAAACAGGTTTCCATACCTGCTGAACCCGGCGCAGACACAGGGAACGTCAGTTCATTTTTTGTCATGAACGCGTATTGTAATAATTGTTTCATTTCATCCATCATGCCAACAAAAGCAGGATCTAAATGACCAATGGTTGGACGTGCTAATGCCTGGAGCACACGCTCACTTACATCTGAAGGACCGGGGCCCATTAAGGTGCGTTTAGGTGGTTGGAAAGATGAAATTGTCATAGTGAACCCTTAGTCAAAATTTATAAGCCGGCAATTCTATCACCTAGCGCTTTAGTCAGGAATAGGTATTCAAAAATAATCAACAATAACCATGATAAATTATAGTTATTCTTGGTGGTTACTTACTTCCAGTATATTGCTGATGCCACTTTTCAAGCTGAGTGCGCATTCTTTGCACATGCCCTCCATCCCAATACACTTTGTTGCAGCTTGGACAGTAGTAAACAACCCCGAAATCTTGTTTAACATCATCAGGAATGGTTTTGCGTTGTATATCATCGGCTTCTTTTAAAGTGGTATTACAGGTCGTACAACGGGTAAAAGGCTGAAACTGCCAGTTCACCTGACATTTTTGACTGACCTGTTTAGCCAATTCATCTAAAGAACCGGTTTCTAACAAAACAACATTTTTTTCAGCATCGCGATATTCTGTTAAGGCACGATCGCAAGTTAATAACACTCTATCTTCTTTACGTGTTAATTTGAGAATTTCATAATCATCACGTCCATCAGTAATAATTTTAGTATCATAACCGGCAGTACGTAACCAACGTCCTAAACGTTGCAGCATTTCATCACAAAGAAACTTCATTAAATTGTTAGTTTAAATTAATTTAAGATGAACGAATCACACCTGTCACAATACCGAGTATCTGGACTTCCTCATTACGCAAATAAATCGGTTCCATATCAGGATTAGCGGGCTGTAAGCGAATACCATCTCGTTCAACATAAAACTTTTTCAGTGTGACCGTTTCACCATTAATCATGGCAACAACTGACTCGCCATTGCAGGCTGTCTCTCGCTTCTCAATGACAATAATATCGCCATCCTGAATATTGTCATCAATCATGGAATGGCCGCGTACACGCAATGCATAGCTGTTTGTACGCACCATACTCGTTGGAACACCGACCGTTTCCTGCTCTTCAGATAAAAGCACCGGCTCACCGGCGGTGACATACCCTAATAACGGCAATTCACACAATTCTTCCGGCGAAATATTCATATTTTCCAGTTCGGGCGTCCAAACTTGACGGTTATTTTTATTAAAATTGTTATTTATCATGTAGTTAATGTTACTCATTGACTTAACCTCTTAGGAATATGTTCTAACCATACTTATTTTTATCAATAAGTTCAACTATTGTTCGCTAAAAGTTCTCTTTTTGGTAAAATAATACTTTATCGGCTTTAAATCTATCTCCTCACCAAAAATCCGTTAAAATACCGCGCATTCAAACGATATGAAGTGGTATAAAAACATGGCCTCAGATAAAAAAAAATCAGTTAAAAACTATATTCTTCCTGTAATTATTGGCGTTATAAGCCTTGCTGTTGGTTTATGGTTAAGCCAGCAAATTTTAATGAATACAAACGATACACGGATACCCAAAAATCTTGATGCCACTGTTTTACCCAATGCGCGTCCGTTGATAGGATTTAGCTTAATAGATGAAAATAAGCAGACTTTTAGCCCGACACAACTCAAAGGCCAGTGGAGTTTTTTATTTTTTGGTTTTACTAACTGCCCTGACGTCTGCCCGACTACATTAAAAGTAATGCAATCTGTTTGGAAAACCTTACCCACTAAAATGGGTGACACTGGTCATCCAAAACTTTATTTTATATCCGTTGATCCTGATCGTGATAAACCTGAAACATTAAAACACTATGTTCAGTACTTTAATCCGGAATTTAAGGCTGCAACCGGTGATCTTAATGAGCTGGATAAACTCACTAATCAAATCGGCATTCTCTATGGTTATGATGAAAAAGAAGATGGTAATGATCAGGAATACATTGTGAACCACAGTGCGCAACTGATACTGGTTGATCCAAAAGGACGCATGCGTGCTGTCATCTCGCCACCGCATGTCGCTAAAACGATTGCGGCTAACTTTCAAACCATTCGACTTTTTTACGGAGATAAATAATGTTTTTAATTAAAATTATAAGTCGAACATTGTTTATTTTCCTTTTTTTCATAAGCACCGCGAATGCTGCTGACTCACTGCAAATTGAAAATGCATGGAGTCCCGAAGCACCACCAGTCGCAAAAGTCATGGCGGGTTATATGAAAATAAATAACCTCAGCAATAAAGACATTAAAATACTATCCGCTAAAAGTGACCTGTTTAAACGTGTTGAAATCCATCTTACTGAAATGAGTGGTGGCATGATGCGAATGATTAAGCAGGAAAACTTGAAAATTAAGGCTAAAGGCCATATTGAGTTAAAACCAGGTGGTTTACATATGATGCTAATGGGTAAATTAAAGCCTGTTAAAGCGGGTTCCGTTATTGCTGTTACTTTAACTCTTGATAATGGTAAAACGATCAATATTAAACTTAAAGTTAAAGTCGACGATGCACCTCAGATGATGCATCACCACCATCACTAAAAACACTTTCTATCTGGAGTAGAACAACTTGAAACTAAGCGCACGCCTTTTTATTGCCTTACAACATATAATGCCACAACATTTTCTTTCATGGGTAATGTGGAAATTAACCCGTTGTGAATACAAATGGTTTTTAAAATTAATCCTGCCATTATTTATTCGTCAATTTAAAGTCAACATGATCGAGGCTAAAAATCCTGACTGGAAAAGCTATACAAGTTTTAACAATTTTTTTACCCGTGAACTTAACGAAGACGCACGGGAAATTTGTTCAGATGAAAATGCCATCGTCTCCCCTGTAGATGGTGCCATTAGTCAGTCAGGAAAAATCAATACCGATCTTATTTTTCAGGCAAAAGGCCATGCTTACTCATTGACACAACTTCTGGGTGATAGAGAAGATCTTGCTAAAACATTCAAGAATGGTCAATTTAATACCGTTTACCTTTCGCCGAAAGATTATCACCGTATTCACATGCCGGTTGATGGTACGTTAAAAGAAATGATTCATGTTCCGGGACAACTGTTTAGCGTGAACCCGACAACCGTTGAAAATGTCCCTGCATTATTTGCCCGTAATGAACGTGTGATTTGTCTGTTTGATACACCCGCAGGTCCAATGGCAATGATTTTAGTGGGTGCCATTTTTGTTGGCAGCATAGAAACCGTTTGGCATGGTGAAGTGACTCCCCCTCGTCATAAAGATATTCGTAACTGGAACTATGATGAAGAAAACATGAGTTATGTTAAAGGCCAGGAAATGGGACGCTTTAATATGGGTTCAACCGTAATTTTACTTTATGCCAATAAAAAAATGGACTGGGATAAAGAATTAAAAGCAGAACAGTCTGTGCAATTAGGTGAAGTAATCGGTAAAGTAAAATAAACATATAAGCACAGAGGTCAATTTTTTAAGCACGATCAAACGGAAAAGTTAAAACATCATTAATATGTTCGGCGCCCGTTAACACCATGAGTAAACGATCAAGCCCGATAGCAACACCTGCGCATTCCGGTAAACCATGTTCTAACGCGGCAATTAAATGATGATCAGCAGGTATCCCCTGCTGATTATTCTCTTTTCTTTTTAATTGCTCTTGATGAAAGCGTTCTGCTTGTTCTGTTGCATCACTTAATTCATGAAAACCATTGGCTAACTCCATGCCATTAAGATACAACTCAAAACGTTCTGCAACATCTGGTGAGCCTTTTCTTATTTTAGCCAGTGCCGCCTGACTGGCAGGATAATCATAAATAAAAACAGGACAATTTAATGGCAAATTCTTTTCAACAACATGACTCATTAACAAATCTAACCAGCTATCGCGCTCAGCATTTTCCATTCCTAACACTTCAATACCCGCTTTTACTACTGCTGCTTTTAATTCTTCACCACTTGCAACAAAAGGATCAATATCGGCAAAATTTATCATAGCATCCTGATAAGAATAAAATTGACTTCGTTCCAAAGTTAAAAAACCATCCGCAACAAAACGTAACAAAGAATTTACTTCGCCCATTAACGCATGATGATCAAAATCTATTCGATACCATTCCAACAAAGTAAATTCCGGGTTGTGTCTTTTACCCTGCTCGTCCTGACGAAACACCGGTGTAATTTGATAAATCGACCCACACCCTGCTGCTAATAAACGTTTCATCGCAAATTCAGGTGAGGTATTTAAAAATGAAGGTTGAATTGAATGTCTTGCGTTTTCATGTTCCTGAGTAACAAATGTTTCTATTGCCGGATCAGTGTTACCCGCTTGCGAAAGGATGGGAGTTTGAACTTCATAAATATCTTTTTCCGCAAAAAAAGCCCGCAGCTTTGAAAGCAAACGGGCTCTTGTTTTTAACATTTCTAATGTGGCTGTTGGCCGCCAATCACTCATAATGTTCTCAGTTTCTAAATAAATATGGAATTATAGCTTTGAGATAATACCTAAACTTAATTTTACGCGAAATATTTTTCATCTCAGCAAGGCATAAATGATTTCAAAAAACGGAGTTGGCACCAAGGCCACTCACGCACATCCTTGTGCTACTCGGCATTTGAACATCCTTGTTCTTCCCAATGAGTATTTTTGAAATCGTTTATAACGCCGCTAGAGCGGAAAATATGAAGCGTAAATTTATTTCTTGACCCGGCCAACATACTCCGCTGTCCGCGTATCCACTTTAACCATCTCACCTTGATCAATAAACAAAGGCACACGCACAACCGCACCCGTACTAAGGGTTGCCGGTTTGCCACCACCACCACTGGTATCACCGCGCAAACCGGGATCCGTTTCTGTTACTTCCAGTTCAACGAAATTCGGTGGAGTAATCGCAATCGGCACATCGTTCCATAAGGTCACTTCATACATGTCCTGTTCTTTAAGCCATTTTACATTTTCACCAACAGCCGCTTCATCTGCACCCACTTGTTCAAACGATTTTGTGTCCATGAAATACCATGCCTCACCATCCGTGTATAAATATTGTAATTCGGTCTCCATCACATCCGCGGCTTCAACCGACTCACCCGACTTAAAGGTTTTTTCCACTACCCGGCCTGTTTTAAGATTACGAAATTTTACCCGGTTAAATGCCTGACCTTTGCCCGGTTTTACCAATTCATTTTCAATAATACTGCACGGATAATTATCAATCATCAGTTTCAGGCCATTTTTGAACTCACTAGTGCTATAGGTTGCCATACTCGTTAAACTCTCCGGGAAATAAAAATTACTGCTAATATACGCCTATGATACCGCGAACAACCCCATATTGTCAGTCTGATGATTCCCCGCTTGCACAAGCTGATGTTCCGGCCACTCACTGGCAAACCGTTCTAGCTTCTGCTATTCGAGAACCTTCTGAGTTATTACACTATTTGAATCTGCCACAGTCATTACTAAATGGTGCGATTGCGGCCAGTCAGTCTTTTGCCCTGCGCGCTCCGCTGGGGTATTGCCAGCGCATCGAAAAAGGTAATCCGAATGATCCCTTGCTACGGCAAATATTGCCGCTGGATGCAGAGTTAATTAGCGATCAACACTTTAAGCTTGATCCCGTTGGTGATTTAGCCGCAATGGAAGTACCCGGCTTATTACACAAATACCATGGCCGTGTATTAATCATTACCACCGCGGCTTGTGCCGTGCATTGTCGTTACTGTTTCCGTCGTCACTTCCCTTACCAGGAAAATCGTGCTGAACAAAACTGGCAAAAAGCCATTGATTATATTCAGTCACATTCAGATATCCACGAAGTCATTTTAAGTGGCGGTGACCCCCTGAGTTTAACGGAATCCCGACTCAAAAATTTAACTGACCAACTCCTTAATATCCCCCATATCAAAACCTTGCGTTTACACACACGCCAGCCGATTGTTTTGCCTGAAAGAGTAAACAGCGAATTACTGAGCTGGCTCGATTCTTTGCCCTGGAAAATTGTCATGGTGCTGCATTGCAACCATGCCAATGAAATTGATTCCTCGGTCGCTTCTGCTTTAAAAAAATTGCAACAACATCAGGTTACCTTACTCAATCAATCTGTCTTGCTTGCCGGAGTGAATGACAACACGGAAACACTGATTGATCTGAGCCAGAAACTCTTTAGCCATCATGTCTTGCCGTATTACTTACACATGCTGGACAAAGTGCAAGGCGCAAAGCACTTTTACGTTAAGAATGAAAAAGCCCAGCAAATACTCAATGAAGTACGTCAACTTTTACCCGGCTACCTGGTGCCTAAGCTAGTTAAGGAACAAGCAGGAGAAAAATCAAAAATAACGCTTATTTAACTAAATTCAGACCTTTTTTTCTTATATTCCTGTTAAATTTCAATATATTGCACTATTTTTCTACAAATTTTCTACAGAAATGCTCCAATATGCCGTTAAATACTATGAAAATAGTCATAAACGGCTACTTTATGCCATAATTAGCGCACAGTAAGCGAGTTCCACCATAAAAATAACACTATTTGCTTACTTAAAGTTATTGAAAATTGCTAAAACCGGAAAACTATAGCAATAACATGGGGTTAGATGACGTGGGTAAAAATATTGGCCTTGATGTGCCAAACCGAACACGGCCAGACAAAACGGCTTTTAATATCCGTCCGCGTAAATTAGCGGCATGGATTGAAGCTCTGCCCCGTGCAAATTTAGGTGAAACAGCCAAGCAAATTTTCACGCTATTACAGCAAACCAACCAACTTTCTTATCCTTATCAGGATCGTATTCGCTTTTTAGAAACATTACGCGAGCCACTTGAGTATGTAACTCGCTCAATGAAAAAGCACTTCATCGGTGTCAGCTTGCCTTTACCCGATAAAAATCAAAAAATTGCTGCCATTACCAAAGAGCTGTTTTCCAGTATGGCAACAGGATACAAAATTGCTCTGGAAGATACACTTCGCAATAATTTAATCATTTTTGATAAGTCATCACTGGCATTGCTTACTCATCGTAGCATTACCTACATCGGACAAAGTTTTTTAACCGCATATCAAGCCTATTCGCCCTTTGCAGAAAAAGACTGGGCCGAATTACACAAACTCTACTCTTTTGCCGAAAAACGAAAAATTCTAAAACACAAAATTCGTGACGAACAACATGCTTATATCGAAAAAACCTCAGTAGCAACAGAATATGCACGAATTTTACTATTATCTCTCGCCTCACCGTATCATTTACGACAGGGAGAATCAGGTAAAGTCTATGGCGCATTAGAACGCTGGTTAACCCAGCCGATTATTCGTCCCTTAAATGCAAATGACAAAGACTCTGGCAGGTTTGTTGATAATTTAGCAAAATCACTCCCTCCCTCAGCTCTGTCTCTTGCATTAACAAAAGGCAACCTTGATGCCAGTGCATTCAGAATTATTGATACAGGTGATATTGCTGAAAAACTGGAGCATGAACTTAAAAATAACGAAGATGTAGGCGCTTCAACAATCACAAGTATGGATCTTTCCCTCGCTGATTTACCACACGATCTACTACGGCGTTTGCTTATCGCCTGGGGTATGGCGAGCAAACGACATTTCCCGAGAGCCAACAAAAGTGAACAAATCAAAATCACGATCGGTTTAAATGCTGCTCATGAACTTATTACTCAAAAAGCTCAGGCAATGGATAGTGTAAGGTACACTAATAAATATAATGATCGCGCGCACTTTGAAAGTACCGAAATACGAATTGACCTAAATCATACCGCAACAACAGATGATGTTTGGGGACTAATTTACCCCACTGAACTAACCGGGCTGGAACCGTTAGTTGAGCAGGAACTTAGTTTACAAAGCAACAACCATACTAATCTGAATACATCTGAAACTGAATCCAAACCATATGAAGCCGATAGTTGGTATATCGTTAACGAAAGCATAAAAGGCATGATGATTAACAATAAAGATGAGCTTAAAAACAAAACCCAGGTTGGTGAGCTTGTTAGCATTTGCAGGGAAACAGGTGGCCGCGCCAACCAATGGAGCATCGGCGTTGTTCGATGGTTAAAGCTCAACCAGGGCAAAAGTATAAAT
>JAUWUS010000013.1 GCA_030617815.1 Gammaproteobacteria bacterium | reverse complement strand
ACCCAACCTGCCACTATTAAAAAATGTACCCAGCCTGCCACTGTTAAAAAATGTACCCAGCCTGCCACTGTTAAAAAATGTACCCAGCCTGCCACTGTTAAAAAATGTACCCAGCCTGCCACTGTTAAAAAATGTACCCAGTCTTTCATCTTCTTGAAGAGCTGTTGATAAATCTTCAACCAAACCAACAGGTAGTGGTTTGTCCTTCATCACTACAAATAAATCATGATCTGTCGATACATTTCTTAATCGAACAAAGACTTCACTACCTATCGGAAATTTATTTCCATTTTCATCTCTAATTTTGTAATAATCGATATCACCTGGTTTATTCAAATGTGCAACATCAACCGTACCACTTAACAGTGTATCTGCTGACACAGGCGTATCATTACCATCATCTGTTTGGCTAATTAGAAAATCACTTACCGGTAAAACATTAACGTTGATGATTTTAGGAGGTGTGGACACACTACCCGATGATAATATTAACTGTATTGATGATGTTCCTGCTTCTTTAGGTGCATCAAAAGCAACAGAAACTACCCCTTTTAACATCATAGGGACAGGGTATTGAATATGTTTTTCCTCACCTAAAGTCCCGTTACCCGTAATAATGTTCCATGCTGGAGTGACCGTATCATCCCAACCAGGTTTGGCATAACGAGCTGTAATGATATTGCCTTTAGAACCGGCAACAACATTATAAGTATCAAGGCTATTAACGAATATTTCACTATTGGTATAACTGATAGATGGTACAGTCGTGTCTTGCCGTAATTGACCAGATGTAACAGTATCACTACCACCAAAACGATCATGTACGGTTAATTGAGCAGTGACTGTACCTTCATTAGAAGCAATAACAGAAATTTGTTTAGAATAATATTTTGTTTCAGTCGTTGAACCGCCAGCTGCATTATTATAGGTTATTTCCCATATACGATTAGTGACAGCATCATTGAGATCAACATCTGTTGATATATCTGTAAACTTCGAAACATTACCTTCTATAGTACTCTCACGCGAGACGCTAAAATTTGCAACTGGATTATGATTCCAGCTATCTACATAGGCCCATGAAGGATGCGCTTCATCGTTAACACCATCGAGACTATAGGTTATCGTTACTTCACTGCCATCTGTAGGTAAACCAGAAATAATCAGACGTTTCCAACCAGTATTGACTAAGTTGCCACGTCTACCACTAAATATTTTTAAAGTGCATGGTGTTGTTGAACAGGTTTGAGTAGGTTGGCCGTCATACATGGTGACAGAAAGATCACCACCGTTTTTGTCCTGTACTGAAAATTGTTTAGAGGAATCAGATGTTTGAGTAACATTAACAGTGAATGTGTCTCGTTCACGATGCTCCCAGGAAAACAGCCTGAAACTTAGTACTATAGAATCACTAAATGAATTAAATGTTTGGCTAACAGTATTTCCACCCACATTCGTGTTTTCTGAAATCTGTTTAGGCGAACCCAAACGAAGCATACTACTACTGTTAGCATCTGGGCGAACGTCTGTAATATCGAAATCAGTATAAACTGGATAAGTAGTTGCGCTTTCTATACCAACGACAGATATAGAGTCTGCTTCAGAGATTCGCGTCCAACTTGACTCACCATCTTCAAAGCCTAAATTGTGAGGGCCATCTTGAGCTACGGCAGGAGAAATATTTACAATGAGTAAAAAAAAGAATGAAGAAATGAGAGTAATAAAATACTTTGCGTTAGCCATGTCAGTGTCCTGAAAAATATAAAAACATTGTGTAATTACATTTACTGGCAACCTGTCAATCTCAAACAATTTATATTGAGACACTTGGTTTTCTGTCCTTGCCTCATGACAAGTTTAGCTTTTGCAGTATTTTTTTTTTACATACAAACCTAAAGCATTTATTATAGGAATAAAATACTATAAATCATGTATATCTTGTGAGGGGGGGTATAAAGAGCAGCAATAAGAGCCTACTTTTTATACTTTAAATTTCATTAAAGCTACATTACTTGCATACATTAATTTTCTTATGCATTATGTTGTAACGGAGTGTACATAAATTCAATTAAAAATACAGTAAAAATCACACTTTTTTTATGGTTAACATCATTCATTAATATTCTTATTTACTAATGTACAGTTTATTTTTTTCACTCATTACAATAAATTATCATCATTAAATACGAGGTTAACTAAATTGTCTCTTACAACTCAAGAATTCAGCAAGTTATTCCCTAAAATAACTGAGCACACCAATAGTGAAGAAGTTAGTGATCTTATCAGAATGCTAAAATATGTTTCCATTGGTGAAAACAAACACATCATTAAAGACAATCAGGAAAATGATACGCTCTACTTTGTTATTGAAGGAAGGTTGAACTGCTACATTGAGAAAGATGGAACCAAAATAAGCATAGGAAAAATATTCCCTGGTGAATATATTGGAGAGGTTTCGATGCTCGATAATAGTAATGCAACATCATCAGTAATAACCGAGACACCTTGCATTTTTTACAGTCTAAACAAGACTTCATTTGATGAGCTTGGTAAAGAACATCCTGTTATATCCGGAAAAATATTGCGATCTATTTCATCCATATTAACCAATAGGTTGATATCCACTGATAAACTACTATTTGATGGCCTGATAGTTCATAAAGAATCCAACATCCATCATGAACACACAAAAATTGATTCAGCTCGAGATTGGTTTGTAAAATTATATCATCAATTACACCACTAACTGGGAGGCTAAAATGGATTTTCATAAATTTTTACAGACTATTCCTGACTTCTCTGACCTTACTAATGAGCAGCTATCTATCCTTGAGCAGTCAATGCTTGTCAGCTCACACCCTGATGGATATGAATTTTTTAATGAAAATACCCGAGGCGATAAAGTTTATTTAATCATAGAAGGGAATGTATCAGTAACACATAACCGTGGTAAAAAATGCGGGTTTCTTGAGATAAAAAGACATCATCCTGGCGAATGGTTCGGGATTGTATCTGTAATTGATAATGGTGAGCATGTAGCCACGTGCAAAGCACTTGGTGACGTAACAGTTGCATCACTACCGGCCATTGCCTTCTTGTTATTATATGAATCGGATGCCCCATTGGCTCACACAATTCAATACTCAATTAATAGACAAATAACAAAAGACTACCGTGCATTAGTGCAGATGATAAGGAATGTGTTATTTGCAATCGAAGAGGGAAAAGATTATCAACACATACTGAATAAATCTCTTCCCAAGTATGATGGACCAGAAAGACGCGTATAAAAAAATTTTAATGTTTGAAATATTTTATCAATATTTATAACTCATACAAAACATCGTTATGTCTATAACTAGAAAATTTGCAGACTTAATACTTATACGTGAAAATGAGTATAAGCATGTTTTCTATTTTTTCCTTGTCTACCTTATAGCCGGGTGCGGTAATGCTTTTGGAAGAAGTAGTACTGACGCGCTATTTTTTAAGCGTTTTGGAATAGAATACTTGCCAATAATGTATATCGTACTTGGTGTATCCCTTTCACTGATTAGTATTTTTTACGCCGCATTCGCAGATCGGATAAAACCTGAACGTTTTTTTATTACCTTATACATACTAATGATAGGCGCCTTAATCATCACCTGGTCTGTCATGTCTTATGGAACGACAAATTATATATATCCAGTGTATTTTGTCGTATACGAAGTCGCCTCTGAGGTATTCCTTATTCATGCTGCATTTTATTTAAGTCAGAATTTCGACTCAATGCAAGCAAAACGTGTATTTCCTGTAATTATGTCAGGCGCACTAATTGGAAGTATTATTGGCGGTACTGTTGTATCGTTAATCTCAACAAAAATTGGGGTTCAAAACATCATTATTTTATGGTGTGTTTTACTCGGCACTTCCATTTCATTAATAGCTTATTGGCATAAACATAACGGAAGCTCACCCTATTACAGAGCCCAGTATAAAAGTTCAAAACAATTTAAGCAGGCAGTAAACCAGATAACATTTGGTGCAAAATTACTTAAATCATCAAACCTACTTAAGTTTTCTTCAATAGCCCTTTTCTTCATGGTGATTACATTTTATGTTCTATGTTATTCAGTAAATAGAGTCTATACAACCACATTCACTACAGAAGAAGAATTAACAAGTTTCTTTGGTAAATTAACTGCCGTAACAAGTTTCCTTGCTTTAACCATGCAGATATTTATTACTAATAAAGTAATAAATCGATTTGGTGCTAAAAATGTTAACCTTTTGTTCCCATTAACAAGTTTAGTCAGTTACATTGGATTATTAACAAGCTTTTCACTTCATTCAGCATTAGCTGGTAGCATAAACAAAGATGCCATTATGCCCGCATTCAGGAACCCTGTTAGAGCAATATTTTTCAATGCTATACCTGAAAATATTCGTGGTCGAGCTCTATCCATCCAAATTGTTATCGTAATACCACTTGCGTTGGCAGTTTGTGGCACACTTCTTTTGTTTATGCAGAAAATGGGAGAGCCAATATATTTTCTAGCTATAGGTGTATCTGCGGCCATATGTTATTTATTCTTCAACCATAAAATGAACAACGCCTATCTATCAGAAATATTATCCAATCTTAAACAACGAATCTTTATACCTGATAGTGAGACAGCTAATTCATCAACCTATAGAGATATTAATACGGATGATTTTGTAAAAAAAATCGACAAACTTGATAATAATTCACTAATTTCATTCATCAAAATATTAGTTAAATCCAACCCAGACACAGCTACTGATGTCATCCTGAATAATACACTTCATGCCAGCCCTGCTATAAAAGATCAAATAATTGACATATTATCATCAATAAATCCAGCAGGTTTCTCTGAATATCTTTGGAAGTCATATGACGATTCTGATAACCATCTGAAATTCACTATTTTAACGACATTATTTAAAATAAATGATCCACAAGCTGAAAAATTAATACCTCAACTGCTTAACGATCCAAATTCACGATTAAAATCTGCCGGAATAATTGGGGCTCTTTCTACGAACAGTGATGACTTGATAAATACCGCTGTAAAAGAATGGCAGGAAATTATTAATTCAAAAAATGTGGATGACTATTATTTATCTCTTAAGCTTATCCCTTATTTGGATAAAGAAAATATAAAACTGAAATCAATTGTTGAATCTTATAGAAACAACATCATAAGCAATAGCTCGTGTAATGTAGGACGTATACAAAAAGAAACAGTCAATGCACTACAATACTGGCCCGAAGATAAATTTAATGAAATACTTCCACTTCTGGAAAACACATATAATAACGAGAGCAACATCGTTAAAATAAATTGTATAAAAAGCTGCCGTCTGCTCAACAAACCTATATCTAACAAGATAATCACTCAGGCACTAGAAGATATCAATCCATCGGTATGCTATGAAGCAGCTAAATTTTTATATAGTTATACCAAAAATCCTGATAAACAATTTTTTTACTGGTTAACACAGGGATGTGTAGGTTCACCGCGTTATCAAGATGCATTAATCAAAGTTTTGTTAAGGCACAATGTTGACAGTAATCTTTTTGAAGAAATAGCCTACAGAAAAGCAGAAGAAGCATTGGAATTAAATAAAATATTAGGCATTTTATCTTGTGCTAATAAATTATCTTCTTCTGCGCAAATTACTATTTACGCAATCGAAGAACGTATCCAGGAGTACATTGACCTGGCTCTTCTTGCAATGCAGGCACTTGAGCACCCAGAAGACATACATATCATTCGCGAGGGACTCAAGAGTAAAGATTCAAGGCATATTGCTAATGCCCATGAGATTATCACGAATTTTAAAAATAAAAGAATCACTGAAATACTTTCCGCACTAATTGACAAATCTAACGATAAAATAACTGCATGCTCACTTGGAACTAAAATTAAGGATGCTTCACATGCTCTAGCGTGGTGTGCAAATCATAATGATCCATGGATTAAATACTGCGCACAAAATACAACACTGGTGTAAATAACAATTATGGCTGATATATTTGATAGAATCTTACTTTTAAAAAAATCTGCAATTTTTTCTGAAGTTAATACAGAAAATCTACTAGTAGTGGCTCAAGCACTAGAAGAGGAGTTTTACATTAAAGGTGACCACGTATTTGATATTGATGACCGTGGCGACAGGATGTTTATGCTACAAACAGGTGAAGTAGGAATATCTACTAAACAAGATAGTAACTCTAATGACTTTATAGCAAAGCTTGGTGAAGGTGAATGTTTTGGCGAAATGAATCTTCTAGATGACTTACCTCGCTCAGCAACAGCACATATACTTAATGATGCTAAAATACTATCATTAGAAAAAGACAAATTACATGGCTTGATAATCAAATATCCTGAATTGAGTTTGGGTATATTAAAGAGCTTAAGTATCAGGTTAAGGAACACAACAAATCTTTTAAATAAAACATAGCAACGTTATTTTAAATACGAGGGCTATATAAAATGGACATTATATCTCCACGAAGACTCATTAATAAAATAAGTTATTATAGGTTTACTAGATTACTCGTAGTTTATTTGTTTATATTACTATTTTCGTTACCTTCACCAGGTACTCAATCTGCGACTTCTGATGACTCACATTACTCAAGTGTTGGTTTTTTTGATATTCATGTATGCAATTGGCCAGACCGTCCACTTTTCTTTCTGGCTGTATTCTCTACCTATAATTTTAATGATATTTCAAATATACAAGTACTCTCACCAGATAATAAAATAATAGGTGAATTTAATTTAAAAAAATACCGATTAATTATCGATAAGAAAAAGAAAGAAAAGCGAGTATTCATTAAGCAGTTCGAAATACCTGCTAACGCTAAAAATGGATGGTATTACACAAAGGTTAACTTAAAAAATGGGACCACCATTATTCCTAAAGACTATGTAATTATAGATAAACTTGAAATCGCAAAGATATCAAACCCTAATATAAAAAAAGAACTTAAATCTATCCCAAAATCATTCGTTTTGAAAAAAATTGCAGGTGCACAATACTACCAAGCTTTCATCCGTGATACCTGGGATTCGAAATTAATATACAAGTCAAAATTGATTAACAAACCTGAAATACACATACCTGATAACTTACTTGAAAAAGGTGGATTTTATACCATACAAATACATGCTCGTGATACTAATGAGCACCAGCTTCTTGGTGATTTTAATCATGGATCATTAACAAAAAAAATAGATTTTTCAATTGCCGAATAGAAACTATTCAAGAACTTTTTTATAGCTTCTAAATTATCAAGCAGGCATAAAAAATACTTCGCATGAGTTTAACTTACTATATTCTATCGAAATACTGGTGAACTTAATCTGGTATACATGCATATTTAAAAAGGTTAACGATAAGAATTCTCTCGATAGAGTACGTCATAACCTTCTTGATAAGACGAAAACTAATATGGAAAAGATCTATATTACATATGTAATTGCAAAAACGTATTTTATAAAATACAAAACGGTCAACATCTTTAAGTATGCGAGATTTCAGGTTATTCACACATACCAGGAGGGAAACATCTATGACTATTCGTGACATCGACAGCCTGCGTAAACATCTCCAATGGGCCATTCAGATCGAGCATACGACCTTCCCCCCCTATCTCTGTGCACTTTATTCGATCAAGGACGGTCATAACCGGGAAGCCGCCGAGATCCTGTGCAGCGTGTTTATGGAGGAAATGCTGCACATGACCCTTGCTGCAAATATCCTCAATGCAATCGGCGGTAGTCCCCAGTTTGATAAGCCGGATTTTATTGCAACCTATCCTGCCTATCTGCCACATAGTGACCGTAGTTTCCAAGTGCCGCTAGGAAAATTCTCCAGGCCTGTCATTGATACAATGATTAAATTTGAAAAACCCGAAACTGAAGGTGCGCCACCGGAAGATGACAATTATCAGACTTTTGGCCAGTTCTATGACGCCATTGAAAATGGACTGATACAACTATCTAAGGAACTCGGGCAGGAACATTTATTCTGTGGTGATCCGGGCAGACAGATTCTTGATGACAGTTTCAACTACGCTGGTAGCGGCAGGATTATCGCGGTTACCGACCTGGGTTCTGCACTAGAAGCTCTAGAGGAGATCATCGAACAGGGTGAAGGCTTTGATCATGCTTCAATATGGGATGGCGATCAGAACATGTTCCATCATGAACGAAATGAGGTAGGCCATTATTTTCGACTGAACCAGATTGTTCATGGGCGTTACTACAAGCCGGGTGACACACCACAGAGCGGGCCCACTGGCAAAACCTTTGAGGTTGACTGGGATGCGGTTTACAACATGAAAATTAATCCACGCTCCAGTGATTATCCAGTGGGAAGTGATGCGGAAGTTGCCATGACACAGTTCAACACAGCTTACAGTGAAATGCTCGGAACCATGCAGAAGGCATTCAATGGCGAACCTGAAAAACTTTATGCATCAATTGGTTCAATGATGGAGCTCAAAAACCTGGCTATCGACTTGATGAAACTACCCTCGGGAGATGGCAAGACCTGTGCAGGACCGAGTTTTGAATATATCGCACCAGAACATCGAGTGGCCAGCAATACTTCACAAGCAATAATAAAAATTAATAAAGATGGTCCCTATCGAATACAAGGCGATATCGCATTAAATAGAAAAGAACCCGTCTACTCCGAATTTGACGAACCGCTAACATGGCACAAAATGAATGCGATACAAACTTTGCCAAACTATGCCCTGTGTCGCTGTGGAAAATCACATAACAAACCGTTCTGTGACGGCTCCCATGCCAGGATTAATTTTGACGGTACTGAAACAGCTGATACCCGCCCCACTGCTGAGCACCAGAAAGTTATCGAAGGTTCCAATAATGCGGAGACCAACCTCCGTGTGAAAAGCGATAGCGGCCTTTGCGCCCATGCGCGTTTTTGCTTTAACCGTTTCGGTAACCTGAAACAGATGATGACCTCAGCAGATGATGTGCGTATACAAAACCAGGTGATTGCGATGGTGGAACGTTGCCCTTCCGGGGCGCTCACCTACGAAATTAATGTCGATAACGATACATCTAACGACTACCAGGAAGTAGAGCCTGACTTGCCCACGGCTATCGCTGTCATTACCGATGGGCCTCTGTGGGTAACGGGTGACATCCGTATCGAACGCGCTGATGGACAACCGATGGAAATTCGCAACCGGGTAACGTTATGCCGATGCGGCCATTCAACAAACAAACCCTTCTGTGATGGCACGCATAATAAGATCGACTTTACCGGTTGAGAAATTTTTTTATTTTCGTCAAACCAACTAAAAGGGTCAGAAACCTTTACGTTGCAGGGACGACCTTTAAGGGGGCTGCCCCTGAGGGATCCCCACGTAATTTAGTGTTACCGGTCATTGCGAGAAAACACTTAAATCAAGTATTTTTAAGTGCTGACGCGGTAATCTCAAGTTTATTCCTCATATATTATGAGATTACTTCGGTCATTTTATGACCTCGCAAAGACAGGTTTTACTCTAGTATTAACGTATATTTTGTTAAGCTATTGTTTTTGAGCAGTTTTATTTATTATTTCGTGGGGATTCGTCAGTCTCTGCCCCCTATTTAGCTATGAAATATTATAGTACGATAATAAAACCTTAAAATTTAAGGATGAAACATGGACTCTATTTTAAAGAAATTAACAACTGAAGAGCTTGAAAAAATATGTTCTTTCGGTTCTGTACAAACTTTTCAGGCTAATGAACAGTTGTTTACAGAAGGCGACTTGTCTGATTGCATCTATTTTATTGATTCTGGAAAAGTTTCTATCTATATCGATCAATTTAACTCAAAAGAAGAATTGCAGTTATTAGGGTCAGGTACATGCTTTGGTGAAATGGCTGTTTTTAATAATCACACGCGTACAGCTTCTGCAGTCACTATAGAAGAAACAACCTTAAATGTTTTATCCAGTGAATCTTTCCTTGATATGATTAAATCTGAAAAATCCATATCAAAAAAGATTAATGATTTACTAAAGATTCGTAATGAAGAATTAGTTCTAAAAGAAAAGTTAATCGATATTACGGGAATGAAAGGTCGCAACATGCATATAAGCATTAAAGGTGATCCATCGTTACGTGAATCTGCGATGACCAGAGAACGTTATGTGAGTGTCGTAGATAATATTATATCGCAGCTTGTGCCAAAACTTGAAGAGCTATTATTGAACCGATGTGTTTCAAAAATTTATCTTGGTTTTAATAACGGAGAGGTTCGTGTGTCAACAATGCTTGATCCGTTTAGTGATGAATTTCATCCTGCTATACGTTTGATAGACGATGTGTATTTTGACAGGCATTTTCCTAAAATAGATTATGAACGAAAGATAGGTATGATCAATAAAATATACGATACAATTTATCAAGATAGTTATTTTGACGAGTTACCTAGTCATTTACATGAGGGTTTTTCTCATTACTATAGTAAGTGGGAGCCTCTTTCACGAGAACAGATTAAACAGAGTATTTCTCGGTTAACACAGCTTCGCGAGATACCTCATTACTATGTTAGAAATATTACAATTAGTATTGTGAAAGATGCTATTCATATGCAGTTTAATTGTGATGGTTCTCATATAGTAAGTGCTTTTGGTTTTGAGCAGTTTATAGAAGATAACCTTTAATTTTAAAGGAAATGGTATACCAAATAAAACACTCTAATTTTTTAAAAATTAAAGGATGAAAATGAGAAGTAAACACATTGCAGGATTTATTTTATTTGTAATCTGTTTTGCTAGTTTACCAGTTTATTCAGAAGAATATGGTAATTTTAAATCCGGCATTATTTCTTTTGAAGGTGAGGTAGATATTGTTAGTTGGAACAGTCAACAAGGCCAGCAGCGTCTATTACGTTCCAAGTATAAGAATGATTATTTTCAGTTAGCGCATCACTTTCAGCCTCAAGCAACTCCTTTATATTGCGGTATTGCTTCGTCAGTCATTGTGCTAAATGCATTGAGGTTGAAAAAAAATAAGGTTCCAAGCCAATCACTTTTTGAAGTGGATAGACCACAAGCCTTGGGTGGTGGACGGCTTGCTTATCCTTCTTATTCTCAACTTACTTTCCTGAACGAGAAAACTGATGTTGTAAAACCACGTAGTGTCATTGAGATGAAGGCGTTTTCATCAAGTAAAGAAAAATTTGATCCTGGATTGAAACTGTCTCAACTAAAAGGAATATTAGAAGTTTACAATTCTACTGTTGAAATGATTTACGCTGATGATGACGGTGAGTCAGCTATCGCTAGGTTTAGAAAACATCTGAAATTAGTTCTGAAAGAAGATAAAAAGTTTATGCTGGTTAATTTTTATGGAAAGACGATGGGCACGCAAGCAGAGGGACATATTTCGCCACTTGCTGCTTATGAAAGTAAAACAGATTCAGTATTGTTGCTTGATGTTGCCGGTTATCTTAATCCTTGGTATTGGGTCCCGGTTGACCATTTGTATTTGGCTATGAATACCATGGATGGCGAAACGCACAGGGGCTATCTTATTGTTTCTGACACGAGCGTTAAATAAAAGAAAACAACGGGGTCAGGTCCCTGAGGGATCCCCACGAATTTTAGAGTTACCGGTCATTGCGAGAAAACACTTAAAAACAAGTGTTTTTAAGTGTTGACGCGGCAATCTCGTGTTTATACCTCTATATCATGAGATTGCTTCGGTCATTTTATTCGCTCGCAAAGACAGCTTTTACTCTAGTATTAATGTATATTTTACTAAGTTGTTGTTTTTGATCAGCTTTTTTATTATTTTCGTGGGGATACCTCAGGGGCTGCCCCCTTAAATTTTAAATTGTTACCGAGGCTATATTGAAGTATAACAAATCATTAAAAACGCAGGTTTTACATATTTGCATGGACTTTTACAAGCGGCGTTTTACTTGCTTTTGAAAGCCAGTTAATTCAATCGTTGAATAACCGCTTTGGGTCGTTTCGGTCATTCGTATTTAATGAAGTTATACATTAATAAATAAGGGATTGTTACTGATGAACTTAAAAGCAATAATTGAAGAAACTGATACCACAGCGGGGCGCATCTTTGATTTATTTATTCAAGCATTAATAGTCGCATCAATAATAACATTTTCTATTGAAACACTACCGGACCTCGAAGATAAGACAAAAGATATTTTATTTTCCGTAGAAACATTCATTGTAGTCATATTCACCATAGAATATTTACTAAGAATATATATTGCTGACAAAAAATCAGGTTACATCTTCAGCTTTTACGGGATAGTGGATTTCATCGCAATCGTTCCATTTTACATATCGCTAGGAACAATAGACCTAAGAACACTTAGAATATTACGAATGTTGCGCCTTTTCAGACTATTTAAATTAGTTAGATACAACAAAGCCACGACACGATTTTATAGAGCATTCTATATCGTAAAAGAAGAATTAGTATTATTCGGTATTGTTACTCTAATGTTGTTATATATATCATCAGTTGGAATTTATTATTTCGAAAATGAATCACAGCCAGAGCAATTTAAGAGTATATTTCATAGCTTTTGGTGGGCGGTAACTACTCTAACCACCGTTGGCTATGGTGATGTTTACCCTATAACAATAGGCGGAAGGTTATTTACATTCATTATTCTTATGATAGGTCTTGGATTAGTAGCCGTACCAGCAGGCTTACTTGCCGCAGCGCTTTCCAAAATAAAAACAGAAGAAGACGAGGAGGATAAGTAAACAGAATGTAAGCTTGATTGAATGGTCGTAAATTTATTTAGAACGAAGTATGGCATGGATTCACGATCGCCCACTCCAGAAGAACGTTAGGCCGTCTCAAGGAACTCAAAGCCAAAATGACCATATACAGTAAATATCCCTAGTAATTTTCTATAAACTAATTTATAAAGTCTTTATAAAAAAATTCTTACTTTTACAAATATAACAAACTTAAGATATTGACATGGAAATAATAAAAAAAGATCGTGTTTTTTCAAGCCTGCTGAGTATACTGATCTATATCGGCCTACCTCTTCTTTGTGTGTTTTTCTTGTGGTTACATCAAATCACACATATCGAGTTTTTGCTTCATCTTGCGGCGATTCCTCTGGAAATTTTTGTTGGCGCTTTTCTGGTTGAGCGATTTTTAACTAATGAAGCCAAGAAGCAAGATTTACGCAAACATATGTACATTAAAAGCTACATTTTTCGCTCCGAATTGCGAAAAGTGTTCATAGCCAACGTAAATGCTCTTAAATATCCACCTATCACGATACCTGAA
Organism: Gammaproteobacteria bacterium; assembly: GCA_030617815.1. GTDB lineage: Bacteria > Pseudomonadota > Gammaproteobacteria > UBA6429 > Thiohalophilaceae > JAGLTQ01. Next base: position 24,254 of record JAUWUS010000013.1, on the reverse strand, counting down.
ATTCGTACTGCTTCGATCGAAGAATTGCAATCAATGCGCAATAAACTTGATGATATCCAATATGGTTCGGATGAAGAAATTGAAAATGTCATTATTGAATATACCTATACACATAAGACATTCTATAAATTTATGGAGTGGGCAGTTAACCACGACTTTGAAGCTATATTTTTCGATATGATTTATCTTCTACACTTTATTCAGGATGTCAATCAGTTCAAGGCATACAATCCTGATGAGTTATTCATCACGGAAGCAAAAAAATATCCCAAACAAATGGAACGTGTTAACACAGTTTTAAAAAATGGAATACTCTCATTGCTCAATTATGCAATCCAGCTTAAGGAAGAAAATCCTGGGCTACTAGATGAAATACTTGAAGAATACGAACAGACAAGTCGATTCAGTAAGTTATCAGAAGTACCGATGGCAAATTAGAAAAAATAACCTTATTCAAAATATTTTGACAACAAAAGACCGAGCTTTTGATACCCTCCTCGTATACCAATCTGTATACAGGGTGGTTCATTAATAGTAATCAGAAGGTAAAAATATATCATTTTTTTTATGCATGAGGACCATTTGGAAAGCGCGGCATACCCTTCTCCTTATTCAACATCCATAACGTTTTATTTACTCTAGCTAACACTAGATACTCAACCACAAATAACTATATTCCAAGACTTACTGTTCGAGTTCTATCAATAACTGTACATATTTACAACTATGAGACTAAAGCATTATTGTAATTATCAAATTTCAATTTATGTAAATATGTCGTACATCAGCTAACGGCCAGTAGCCTACATTCAAAAAGAATAGTCACCATTATTATCTGAAATTTAACAAGACGTATAGATATCACTTCTGCTACTAGAAGTGATAGAACACAGAATATATCGAATAAAGTAGTGTAAATAGAGGTATCTACACTAATCTAGTGTTTCAATTGAGATAATGAAATATTTCTGGCCTTAAGCGTGAGGCCAAGAAAAATAATTCAACAATTTATAACCCAATCAACTCCACATGGCCGGCAAGTTCACGAATGCTATGTGCAATATGTTCTGCTTTTACATCATCGGGATTATAAGCAACTTCTACCAAATGTGCTTTATCGTTAGGCATATGAACACTCACCACGCCACTAAGACTACGAAGTTCTTTCTCTACAGCGCTACGTATCGCTGTATCTAACGTGCTATCAATATGGAGAGTAACGTCAACTAGTTTAATGTCCGTCATTTTTATAATCCCCTAATTAATTATTTATATACAGTATAGTATAGATATACAATATTTCTTGATTAAGTTGACTCATCTCGTCAAATATTATGAGTAAGCATAAACAAATAATGCTAAGAATAACGATGTTGTTACAACAGCCAAATTATTATATTGAATCATGGAAAAAACTAAGGCATACATAGTATTGAAAAAAAACTTTCTAGTGGTATCAGCGAGCTTTGATGAACATAGGATGAGGAGATGTCTTTTAAGTTGTTAAAAATAAAGTGTAAGATATTTTTGCTACTAAGTAATGTTATAAGTGAATCACCATCGTATAGACACCTTACTGGCATTAAACAAACACATTTTATTTTATTGTCTGCTTTGGGTCGGCAACAGTCATTTATTTCGAAGACATTTAATTAATTTTAGTTTAACGTAACACAACAAAGTAAATAAACGACATCAAACTTGTTTTATCTAAAAGAAATTAAACATGCTACGTTAAATCGCAAGGAAGGCGAATCAATCATTATCACTATCAATGATCAAAGAGTTAATTTCATTTTAAGTGAAGCCAAAAATGGACAAGCAAAGATCTCTATTGATGCACCTGAAGAAATGTTGATATTAAGAGAAGAACTTGAATAACTTCATTACCAAGTGTCTACACTACGTCTACACGTTGATTTATAGCTAAGAAATAATTTAATAATTTTACGTGAGGAAATGGCTGTAAGTTATTGATTTTAAAGATGGTGCCAGGGCCACATCCATGTGCCGAGAAAGGAATGGGACGTTGTTGAGCGGATTTTGAAAATCTCGGGCGAGACGTTCAGTAAAAATTTTCCCGAGTCAAGGTAAATACCAAACAGGTCTTGTTTCATCGAAATTGTGTTCCAGACCCCGCACTCGTTTCGCTGAAGATGATCGCCTGGTACATTGATCCCTACACCTACTTGTGGTCGATCGTCGGGATGTTTTGCCTGTCCGGATGCGGAAACATTGCGCCTCAAACCCGGCACGGGCATTCTGCAACTCTTTTAACTTAGAAGAGATATAAATAAACCCCCGTCTTACGACGGGGGTTTTCACAGTGGGAAGGCAGAACAATCACCTTATTTCAACAAAGAGGCATCTCCTGTGATGTCAATATCGGTTTGGACCTCAACAGGGACCTCATCGGTTGAAAGGGCTTAGGGTGTAGAACCGCCTCCGCCAGAGAGTGGATCGACATAGGGCTCCATGTCTGCTGCGGTCGGTTCTTCATTGATGAAGAGCTGCGCCGAGTAGATAGAGGTTGGCTTCTTGTCACCCTTAATATAGACGGCAAGATCGAAGTCTTCGGTCATCGGCAGGCCGTTGGTCGTAACCGGAATACCATTGATAACACGGTGTATCTCCACGAACGGATTTTGGGTGACATCAACCCATCCCTTTGATGAGGCCAATGGCGACGGACCCTCCGCTTCATCCCAGTCGAGCAGATTCAGCACGGTCGTAACCGACGCACCAACCTCGTACTTGATGTTGTCATGAGCGTACGGAGGAGAGCTGCACTCTATAAGAGGAATCTCCAGGCCGGGGATATCCTGACCAAACTTGTTTGGCTTCAGCCTCCAGCGAGGTCCGGACCAGAGTTCACCCAACGCCGGGTTGGGAACTGGACTGCTGACAAAATCCTGAACCAGTGGGTTCGGATCAGCATCGTAAGACCATTCGAATGGCTCACGATCGACGGTTGTATACCATGCATTCGTAAATGCCTCCGTCAGATCCGCAGAAAAAGGCAGTGGTGCTTCTGGATCAGTGCCATCCACAATAAAGGGTTCGTTCTTGAAGACGGTTCCCACGCCAATAAAGGTTGGATCATTTGCCCCTTCCTCGGTATCGATCAGGTCACCGTCGCCTTCATAGCATGACTTTAACGACTTCCAGACCTCATCTTCGCCTATTGTCTCTACCTTGTAGGATGGCAGACGACCGATTGCCGCCTCGTTTTCAAGGTCTTCTGGACGAACCTGATCATTCGGGTTGTTGGTAACCACATGCTTGATAACCAGTTTGGCACTGGTGACAGGATAGTCCGCGCCAGGCACTTTCCACTCTGCAGGAAGTGGAATCTTGGCATACATGCGCACGTCTTTGGGCCGCTTGATCAGGCTTCCCCAACGATATAGCACCTTGCCATCGTCTTTCAGGGTAGCGGAATAGTCATTTGACACAGCAATATCATCAAGCACCGTGGTATTGTCATTCGGATCCAGCTGAGCTCCTGGTGTTGCATCTGTTAAGCGAACACCGGTATCTACTCCACCTTCGATGATATTTAGAACATCATCGAGCATTGCAGTTGCACAATTGAAGCTCGCGGACCCGTCAGGGAACTGTTTGACTGCCTGCGCACCCGTCACTGGATCGGCTTCCATGTAGGGAATGGTTTCATGACAGCTGAGAACATGCTCCATTACAGAGTAGTGTTCGGTAGAACATTTGACGGATGTACCGCCAAGACCCTGGCACCAGGTTCCCCAACCGGCTTTCACCTTGTAGGTGTCAGTAGCGGCATTAGAAACACGGAGGCCAACCGTTACGTTCTCTCGTCTGATATCGCCAGCGTAACCTTCCTGATAGTCACCATTGTACGTCTTCACCTGGGCACCGAGAAAGTCAACGACATTGAAGCCAAACGCGCTGTCGATTGGCCAAAGAGTGGCGCCGTCCTTGTCGATAAGCGGTTCAACGCCTTCCGGGCAAGCGATCGGGGAGATAGGCGCATCACATATTGTCCCCCTCAGGGTCCTTGCGCCATCAGGGCCAATGGTACTGCCATCAAAACCGCGCTGGATGTCTTTTACACTGAAAATATGAGCGGGTGATTTATAAGCCTGCACAGGCCCCGCGGCAACAGCAGCGATAGCCGTGGCCAGCATGCTGTATCTGAATTTTGTCGGTAAGGTGATCTTGTTTTCTCCATTATTTCAACATTTTATGGAAAGCGAGAACCGCTTTCCGTCCTAATAATATATTGTATCTAGAGCCTTTCTTTGAGCCAGATCATATTTTCAGAACTTTTTATCATTTTTTATACAATTGACGAACACCATCCAGCCTACGATCTGTAGTATATTCTTTTGCTCGAATCTAATCCATCTCAATCACAAAACAGGCGTCTTTGCGTGAGAGTCTATTTTTTACGCCAGCCCAAAAGTGCTTGGCTTCGTCTGCACTTCTTTCTAGTTTTTGACGTGTAAATTTTTTTATATTCATTTTGATTTCATTGTTTGCTTATTTATACACCTAACGTTTTAATAACCAGCCGCCATGAGCGTAGGCCTGCCTTTTAGGCCGTAGCTCATGTAATAATTTTATTCGAATCATTTTATTTTACACATCATATATGATGTTGGCGGCAAACGTTCTGGTAGTTCATTCCAATAACCATCAGGCAGCATTTGCATGAGTCCATATCGGTCAGAGAAATGGTTTTTACCCCGCATAAGTTTTCTGTATAAAAGTGTTGGTTTACCATCTAATATAGTTAAATACGGGTATCGATTATCTATCTCTGATGTACCATATACAACTATCTCAGGTGTACTCCATGAAAGCCCCTCGTCTGCTGATGTAACCATGAAAAGATTTCCACTGCCTGCCTCGTGAAATACCAACAATAAAGTGCCATCAGCAAGTAATGCAATTGTTGGTTCATTATGATCATAACCGCATTGAACAGGAAGACGAATTTTATATGGCCAAGTTTTACCACTATCGTATGATTTGAATAGCACAACTGTATCATCACGGTATGCATTTCGTCCTGTATCAGTACAGTTTGGTGTCTCTCTATATTTTTGTTCTATTGCAGCCACTAACAGCTTGTTATTACTAATTTCAATTGGCGTCGGTTGCCAAATGCTGCTCCACTGAGGATAGTCTGTTGGCTTGCTTACCAATTTTGTTAAAAGTTGCCATGTAGTGCCATTATCTTCAGATGCAAACACTTGTACTATTGCCTTTGATGGTTTTGATTTATCCTTATTTTGAAGAATATCTACACTGGCAAATGTTACAATTATGCGCCCCCGATTCAATTGAACACCTCTCGCATACATAGTCAACAAATATTCCCCAATGGTATTTTCAGGATATTGGAAAACAATTGACTCCATACCAGTTGTTAAATTTTTAAATACTACAGAACGACCTTTTTCAGCTTTTTGCATCGCTGTGTAGGTTGCTACTAGTTGACCGTTGTGTAGTTTAAATAAATATGGCTTTTCCATATTATTTTGCGAATAATCCACAATCTCTGCCAAACCATCATTCACTGGATCAAACATATCAAAAGTTGCTACAGCGATGGCATTATTTAAATTGTTGCAAAAGGGAGCTAGCATTGATGTTGGTTCAGTATTCGCTTCATTAGATACCGTCACCATATGACAATCTGTCCACTGCGATCTCGCACCTTTATCATCATGAGCACGTATACGAATACAATAGTTTCCTGGAGTAGTCCAGGTATGATAACGCTTTGATGCTTTTCCCCACTGGCGGCTACCATCCCCCCAATCGAATTGATATTTAACTTCATCACCGTCAGGATCCATTGCCAGCGTAGAAAATGCAACATACTGATTTATCCTCACAATAGTTGATCCAGTTATTGTGCTAGACAACTCAGGAGGTTTATTTATGACTTCTCGTAGTAATAGGTCATACGAACATTCGGCTAAACCACCACTTGAGCTATCAAACCTTCCAAAAGGGCCACCTGCTCCTTTTATTTTCAAAAAGTAATCACCTGAGTATTCAGCTCGCCATAATAAAAGTGATCCAAGCCCAATTCCTGCGTCATCATCAACACCTATCAGCGTGCCGTCTCTATCAAAAAGTTCAATGGTTGTGTCTGGATTAGTACCATCGATGACAAATGTTTCAATCTCATAATAATTTCCAGATGATGCTTGGATACGTACCCAGTCAACATCTCCATCAATATGAATTGTATGGTGTTGTGTCTCACCAGTTTTAATCGTAACTGCACTACTAGGTATATCATCATCCTCAAAGTTATCGGTTGCTTGAACCTGCCTTGATATAGTTGTAATAAAAACACATACAAGTATCAGCCAGATCACTTCATTTAAAAGGATTCTATTTAACATTTCTATTCTCAATACACACTAGTTTTATAAAATTAGAAAAAAAATATACCAAAAAAATAATTTTTTTCTAGATGATTATCAGTCGCTATTATATCCTACTAAATAGAGTTAAATATGCTTGCTTACGTTAAACAGCAAGGAAGGTAAATCAAACATTATTACTATCAATAATCAAAAAATCGAAATCTTATTAAGTAAGGTAAACATGAAGAACTAAAGCTCTCTATTGATGCGCCCGAAAAGGTTTTATCATTAAGAGAAGACCTCAAATAGTTTATTATTAAGTGTCTACTCTACGTCTACACGTTGATTTTAAACTAAGAAATAATTCAATAAATTTACATGAGGAAAGAGATGTAAGTTGTTGATTTTAAAGATGGTGCCCAGGGCCGGAATCGAACCGGCACGGTGTTGCCACCGAGGGATTTTAAGTCCCTTGCGTCTACCAATTTCGCCACCTGGGCAGATGACATTTTTACAACTTTGAATACCCTTTCACGTCTGATAGCTGTCGTTTTGACAACGACCGTCTACCACAACGCCACCTGGGCTAACAAGTGGAGGCGAGGATCGGATTCGAACCGACATAAGAGTGATTTGCAATCACTTGCCCAGCCGTTTGGCTACCTCGCCGTATTTTGTTGTTGCAGAGTATACGTCTACTACAACATAAAAAAACCCCGGAAAGTGCCATTGCAGCGCCGAGGTTTTTAATATTTGGAGCGGGAAAGGAGGCTCGAACTCCCGACCTGTACCTTGGCAAGGTACCGCTCTACCAACTGAGCTATTCCCGCTTTGAAGGCCGGTATTTTATAGATACAGGCCTCAGAGTCAAGGTATATCGCGGTCTTTTTTACCCATCTTTCTTGAGACTTGGCCATGCGGCGATTAAATAAGCAACCATCGACCAAAGTGTTAGCGCTGCTGAAATATAGAGCAATATATAGCCAAATTGCAGCGGTGAGAACCAGCCAATGGGTTGCTCATACAGCATAAAACCAATGGCCCATAATTGCCCTGCGGTCTTAATTTTTCCCATATTTGAGACTTTTACATCACTATTGTGTCCGATAGTCGCCATCCATTCACGTAGCGCTGAAATAGTCAGTTCACGACCAATAATCACAGCTGCGGGAATCGCAACAAAGGGACCGGGATGTGCGCTAACAATCAGTATCAGCGCAATACTGACAGAGAGTTTATCGGCTACAGGATCTAAAAAGGCACCAAAAGCAGACTGTTGATTGAGTATCCGCGCCAGGTAACCATCGAGCAAATCGGTTACACCGATAAAAAAGAATAAACTTGCCAGAACAACGTGTTTGTTCTCAAATTCCGGCCAGTAAAATGCCAGCACTAATACAGGAATCATTGCGATACGGAATAAGGTCAGCATGTTCGGGATGTTTATATTCATTTTTTAGATTCGTGTCTTTTAAGTTATATCGTAATTATTCACTGTCCATATGGAAAGTATCATATATTTTTTTCGCTAACTGCTTACTAATACCCGGTACCCGGGCAATATCTTCTATTCCCGCGCGCGTTACTTCCTGTAAACCACCAAATTGTTTAAGCAATTGCTGGCGCCGTTTAGGACCAAGCCCGGCAATGCCTTCTAAAACCGAGGTTTTACGCTTTTTCGCCCGTCGATTCCGGTGGCCACTGATGGCAAATCGATGCGCTTCATCACGAATTTGCTGGGTCAGATGCAATGCCGGTGAATCGGCTGGCAGTATAATCTTGCGCTTAGTCGCCGACAAGTAAAGAGTGTCTAAATCAGGATTTCTTCCTTCTCCTTTGGTAATACCAATCAGCAACACATCATTAATTTGCAGTTCTTCAAGCACTTGTTCAGCCTGGCTGACCTGCCCTTTACCACCATCAATAAAGAGAATATCAGGTAATTTCGCTTCTCCTTCCTTCAAACGCTTATAACGCCGCATTAAAGCTTGTTTCATGGCGGCGTAATCGTCACCGGGCGTGATGTTTTCAATATTAAAGCGGCGATAATCCGCTTTTAATGGCCCTTTGTCGTCAAACACCACGCATGATGCAACCGTTGCCTCGCCCATGGTATGACTAATATCAAAACATTCCATTCTATTGGGCAATTCATCGAGTTGCAGGGTATTTTGCAGCGCTTCATAGCGTTGTAACACGGTGGCATGACTGTTTAAACGGCTCTGTAATGCCTGTTTTACATTCTGTACGGCCATTTCTAACCAGCGTGCGCGTTGGCCTCTGGGTTTGGCTTGTAATTTAATAGTCCGATCACTTTGTTCTTTTAAAACCTGCTCCATGAGCGCTTTATTTTCAATTTCATGGCTTAAAATAATATCCGAGGGGATTTCACGGCCATGACTTTGCGCATCACCCAGGTAATATTGCGCTAAAAAGGTACTGAGTATTTCAGCCGGTTCAGCATTTTTTACATTTTGCGGGAAAAAGGTTTTGTTACCGAGATTGCGCCCTCCCCTGATGGAAAAAATTTGCACGCAGGCGATACCGTTTTGTAGCGCAGTGGCAATAATATCCTGATCACCGTCTTCACTATCGATGTATTGTTTTTCCTGGATGCGTTGCAGGCTGGCAATTTGATCTCTAAAGTGTGCGGCTTTTTCAAAGTTGAGATCTTCCGAAGCGTGTTCCATACGTTTAATCAACTGGTTAATCACTGCGTTACTTTTTCCTTGTAAGAACATCACCGCATGGTTTACGTCTTCGGCGTATTCTTCTGCAGAAATCAAACCGACACAAGGTGCCGTACAACGCTTAATTTGATACTGCAAACACGCGCGTGATCGGTTGCTGTAAAAACTGTCTTCGCATTGACGCACCGGAAAAATCTTTTGCAACAAACCTAAAGTTTCACGCACGGCACCCGCGCTTGGATAAGGTCCAAAGTAACGGCCTTTACGTTTTTTTGCACCACGATGAATGCCTAAGCGAGGAAATTGATGTTCACTTGATAAGTAAATAAAGGGATAACTTTTATCGTCTCTGAATAAAACGTTATAACGAGGTTTAAGTGATTTGATTAAATTATTTTCAAGAATCAACGCTTCATTTTCAGTATGCGTTACCGTGATTTCAATCTCACGAATATGCGTGACCATCACGCGTGTTTTAGGACTGCTGACGTTTTTTAAAAAGTAACTGGAGACACGTTTCTTTAAATCTTTTGCCTTACCAACATAAATAACAACGGCCTTTTCGTCGAGCATCCGATAAACACCCGGCTTATTAGGTATGTTGCGCAAAACTGCTTTAGCATCAAACTTGGAAGGAATAGTTGCCATCGGAAATATTAACGCTCGAGCAGAACATCAATTTGTTTAAAGACATTTTCAAACATATCCGGCGTTAATCTTTTTGTTGACGTGTTGTAACGACTACAATGGTAAGAAGAGACGAGTATAAGCTTATCGTCTAAATGATATTCTGTACCGTGACCAAAAGGATACTCACTTTGTTTGAGGTTTAAGGCACGTAAGACCGATTTATGTGCAATACCACCCAGAGCAAGAATAACGGTGCCTTTTTTTAGTCCATTAATTTCATTTTTAAGATAAACGTTACAGGTTTTAATTTCGTCACCGGTCGGTTTATTTTCTGGCGGTAGACATTTCACAGCGTTGGTAATACGACATTGTTTAAGTTTTAACTTATCATCGGAGCTTATTGATTCAGGCCGGTTGCTGTAGTTAAATTTATACAACATTTCATAAAGAATGATACCGGCATAATCACCAGTAAAAGGTCGGCCTGTCGCATTTGCACCATGCAAACCCGGCGCAAGTCCAACAATCAGTAACTTGGGGTTCTTCACACCAAACTGTGGTACGGGTCGGGCGTGATAATCGGGATAATCTTTAGCCACTGCATCAAGAAAGTTGGCTAAACGCGGACAAGCCCGACAATCCAGATCAAAATCTGTTGTAATTTCGTTCATTTATTTTAATATTTTACTTTAAAGAAAACGTATAAATTATTGATTATATTGGTTAAGGAAGTGGGGATTCTTCCAGAAAGCCGTGTTGCATAGCAATTTTGGCTAACTCAATATCATTTTTTACAGAAAGTTTAGCGAAGAGTCTATAGCGGTAGGTACTTACTGTTTTTGGACTCAAACAAAGCTTATCGGAAATATCAGCCACTTTTAAGCCTTGAATCATTAAACTCAAAACTTCAAGTTCGCGTTTTGAAAGATCTTTAAAAGGTGAAGCACTATTAGCGCCTGAATTCACCAGGGCCAGTTTTTGCACGACTTCAGTACAAATATAACTACGAGACGCCATCACCTCATCAATCGCATGAAGAATCTCTTTAATACCCGAATCTTTGGTTAGGTAAGCATTAGCGCCGGCATTGATCAGTCGTTGCGGGAACATTTCATCACTGTGCATACTGACGATGATGATTTTTAATTCAGGATAGTCACGACGAAGAATTTCGGTCGTTTTAATACCATTGAGCCCCGGCATATTGATATCAAGAATAGCAATATGAGGCTCAAGTTCTTTAACGAGCACAATAGCGTCATTACCGTTATCAGCTTCACCGAGAACAGTAATGTCATTTACATCATCTAATAAACGTCTTAGGCCCGTACGAACCAAAGCATGGTCATCAGCAAGGATAATTTTTATCATTAAAATAATATCGGGGTTATATATTATGGTTAAACAATAACCTATATCCCCTTTTTTGTGTAGTGCTTAACATCACATTGGGAACATTTATTTTTAGACTGAGCATAAAACACGCATAAATAACACGATTAACTTTAGCAAGCGAATATTTAACGGTATATATTACAAGCAGCAATACGTTTATCAATCACCTGGATAACATTTTTATATGCCGCACTGTCCGTATCGGTATAAATCATTTTAAAATCAATGTTTTTTAACCCACTTGGCAGATTATTAACATCTGGCATGTAGTCACTTTCATTATTCACATTTGCCAGGCGTTGTTGTATTAAATGAGCTTGTCTTCTTGAGCGAAAAGCACTGTTTGCTAACGCTACACCAGCACGATCAGCGGCCAGATCAGAAAAGCTAAAACCGCTGCCTCCATCTGAATCTTTAACTTCTTTTTCAAGACCAATAGATTGCGCTAAATCAGGATCGGATAGTGCTGTTATGGCAGCAGAGACCAGTAAATGCTGGCTTAAATCATCTCGTTTTAATAAATAAAATGTTTTTCTTTTTAATTTCCCAATTGATTTATTGCCTAATAATTGCGGTATATTTTTATCCATCATGTATGCACCTAATACGATAAATAGTGCACGATTTTCTTCAACCGGATTATTATTTTTACTTCGTTTAATGGCAAAGTTAAACATAGGTTTTAATAAAGCAGACAATGACGGTCTTTTTTGCTGAATGGTTGGACTGGTTTTTTGTAGTTTCTGAGTATAAATAAATATGCGTTGTCTTAATTTTTTCGGAATCAATGTTGCCACTCTGTTTTTTAGCTGACTCATTATTTCAGGCTGCCAAACATAACTTATTGAAGCCTGTTTTTTACGAAGACGGAAATCAGTTAAGGAGTTAATAGCGATACGGTATTCCGGAAATTGTTTTTGTAATTTTTGATGTGTTATTGAGAGTAATAAATCAGATATAAATCTAGGTACAGTGACGTCACCAATTTCCATCGATTTAACAATAATTGAATTTTCCTGTTGGCTGATGATGGTTGAAATATTTAGATACTCACCCAAAGGATTCCCAGGCAGTTTAATTGTGCCGGTTAAATGTGCTGATGCATTAAAAATTTTTACCTTGGTTCGTGCACGGCCATTGAGTTTATTCAAAGCATAATTGGCTAAAAGATTAATATCCTGTTCGGTAATAATGGTTGTTTTTTTCTGTCCCTTTCTGAAATGAGAGGGATTGTTCGCATTAATAAATGATTTAACGCGGGTGATTTCATGTGCGGTTAAATTCTTGCTCTTGCTGACGAGGGGAAAGTCCTGAAGGCTGAAAACGGCAAGTGAGCCTGCAGCTAATACGGCTAATAAAAGCAGAGAAAAGAATAATATAATAATAAATTTGAATAAACGCATATTAGCCTGTTAAGTAATTAAAACATCAACATAACAGCAACCGTTTTATCAGGCAATAATTAGGCACATGCAATACGCCTCACCTTCATTCCATAAATGAGCGGCAATAAAAAAGGCTACCTGATTTCACAGATAGCCTTTTTGAATATGGCGGAGAGGGTGGGATTCGAACCCACGGTAGGTTACCCTACGCCGGTTTTCAAGACCGGTACTTTCGGCCAGCTCAGTCACCTCTCCAATAAAATGCTTAAATCTTTATGCCTTAGCAATGGTCATTTAACAACCACGTACCTCAATCGGTACTTTACTCGGCGCGTCCTACGCCTCGCCCTTCGGGTTCGCTTCGCTCATGCCATTTTGTTCCAGACAAAATGGTCAGCCAGCTCAGCCACCTCTCCAAATGTCCCAAATTACGAGGTTTCTCCCGCATTTGAGGCTGCGCAGCATACAGCATGAATCCATAGATTTCTAGTCAAAATTGACCTTGAAATCCAGTTCCAGTGCCTTGATATTATGAACTAATAGCGTATGCTCATGTCTTATTGAGCAAGTAAATTATTATATAAATTATTAAGAGGAATATCTCTATGTTAGGAAATCAGTCTGTTGCGTCACGTCCCATTGAGTCGGTACTCGCTACCAATAAGGTCATTCGCAACACATATCAATTACTGTCTATAACGCTTGTTTTTAGTGCCTTTGCGGCCTATCTCAGCATAGCAATGCAGGCATCTCAAGGTATGGGTCTGGTTGCAACTATCGCTGGAATCGTCATGCTTTGGTTTGTTTTACCCCGCACGGCTAACTCCGCTACGGGTATTCCGGTCATTTTTCTTATCACCGGTTTGCTTGGTTTTGGTGTTGGTCCCATGGTGGCTTACTACTTAGCGGTTAATCCAAGCATTGTGATGACTGCATTAGGTGGTACCGGTGTTATCTTCCTGGGTTTATCAGGCTACGCATTAACCACACGTAAAGACTTTAGCTTCATGGGTGGCTTCCTGATGGTAGGCATGCTTGTCATCATCGGTGCTTCATTATTGAACCTCTTTATGGGCATTCCAGCGTTATCTCTTACTGTTAGTGCTGCCGTGATTATGATTATGAGTGGTTTAATTTTATATCAAACATCATCAATCATTCATGGTGGTGAAACCAATTACATCATGGCAACAGCAGGCTTGTTCTTGTCTCTGCTTAACATGTTCACAGCATTGTTACATTTGCTGGGTGCGTTAGGTGATGATTAATTAGCTGACATAAATCAATAAAAAAACCCTGCTTAAATTTAAGCGGGGTTTTTTTTTACTTTTATTATTAGAGGTATAAAAATGAATTGGGTAACCATTGGCTCAGTAGCATTAATGATCGGTATGCTTGTTTTTATCTATCCGCGCATGAAACATGCAATGAAAAATTCGCCAAAAGGAACACAACAGGACTGGATGGGTTTTGTGATCCCGTTAGCCGCGGTAATTGGTTTTGTTGTTTTTCTGGTAATGATGGTTCGAGGATAAGAGCAATCTTATGTCAGAAATCCGTTCGTCCTGAGCTTGTCGAAGGATGATGGTTCGACAGGCTCACCATGAACGGTTTATTTGGATGATGGTTCGCAGGCTCTCGGCAACTGCTCCTGCTTTGCCCTACCTCCTGCGTCCATGCAGTCGACCACGAACGGATATCATAAAGCTGAAAACAACTTATTATTAATAACTTACGACTTTTTATATCATTCGATAATTTTACGATTACCCATATACGGCTGTAAAACTTCCGGGACATGGATGCGCCCTTTTTCATCCTGATAATTTTCCATTATCGCAACCAGTGTTCGCCCTACCGCTAAACCTGATCCATTAACCGTATGCACCAGTTCAGGTTTACCTGTTTCAGGATTACGCCAGCGTGCTTTTAAACGACGAGCCTGGAAGTCACCAAAATTACTGCATGATGAAATTTCACGGTATTTATTTTGCCCTGGTAACCAAACTTCCAAATCATAAGTTTTGCGTGCAGAAAATCCAATATCTCCTGTACATAAATTAACAACACGATAAGGTAAATCGAGCTTTTGTAAAATTGCTTCAGCATGCGCTGTTAAATCTTCATGCGCTTGTTCAGATTGATCAGCGGTAATAATTTGTACCAACTCAACTTTTTCAAATTGATGTTGACGGATCATACCGCGTGTATCACGTCCATATGATCCTGCTTCACTGCGGAAACAAGGTGTATGACATACAAACTTACGCGGCATGTAACTGTCTTCAATAATCGTATCGCGCACAATATTGGTAACAGGCACTTCAGCCGTGGGAATTAAATAATATTCTTGCTCTGCACGAAGCTTAAATAAATCTTCTTCAAACTTTGGTAATTGTCCGGTACCACGTAAACTATCGCTGTTAACAATATAAGGCACGTAGGTTTCTGTATAACCATGTTCAGTGGTATGAAGGTCCAACATAAACTGCGTTAAAGCACGGTGCATGTTTGCAATGCCAGCATTCATTACTGTAAAACGTGAACCTGCGATCTTAGCACCGGTTTCAAAATCAAGTTGACCTAGTGCTTCACCTAAATCAACATGATCTTTAACTTCAAAATCAAATTGTTTAGGTTCACCCCATTTGCGAATTTCAAGATTATCATCTTCACTCTTACCATCAGGCACTGAAGCATCTGGTATATTAGGCAAAGCCATCATGATGTTATGCATTTCTTCCTGCACAACCGCTAAGGCTTTTTCTGCTTCTTCGAGTTTTGCACCTAATGTAGACACTTCATCTAATAAAGGTTGAATATCTTCACCTGATGCTTTTGCTTTACCAATATTTTTAGATTTTTTATTGCGCTCGGCTTGTAAACTTTGAGCGTCAACTTGCAATGTTTTACGTTGTTCTTCTAACGCAGCAAATCGTTTTGTATCTAAATCATAACCACGGCGTTTTAATAATGCAGCGGTATCTTCAAGATTGTTTCTTAATAATTGTGGGTCAAGCATGGTAAACCTTATATTCTAATTTGTTATTATTCATTTTGTACTTAATTGTTAACGAGTGCGGACCATTTTAACATGTGACCGGGTTTAATTTGATCACTTATATGCTCAAGAATGTTATTTATTTTTTCATCTTCGTCAAAAAACTCAACAACAATTGGCATGTGTAATGATAAATCGACAATATTAGAACCATGAATAACACCTGATTCACCATAACCGGAAATACCACGAAAAACGGTTAAGCCACGTAATTTTTCCCAGTCGCGTAAACGTTTCATCAGGCTTTTAAGTTGCGTTTCACCTTCAGTCAGGTAGATGCGTACAATAGTCACTTCATGCATATTCATAATTGTCGTCCTGCAATTACCCCTAGCCAGGTTGCACCAAGACAGAGGAAGATACTGATAAACATATTAACAAACGCTTTTGCCATTTCACCTGTTTGAATCAGGTTAAATGTTTCCATCGAAAAAGTTGAAAAAGTGGTGAATGCACCAAGAAAACCAATAATAATGATGGCGCGCCAGTATTCAGCCAGCATGAAGCGTTCAAGTAATAAGATTGAAATAAAACCCATTAACAGGGAACCAGCAACATTAACGGTTAACGTGCCATAAGGGAAGTCGGAACCAAATAGTCTATGTACACTCGTTGAAGTTAAATAACGCATAATTGCGCCGAGTGAACCGCCAATCGCGATGGCAAATAAATTATTCATATGACTGTTGTTATTCCTTCTTGCCGGCTTTTTTATCTAATTCACGCAAATGAGCGAGTTTTTCTTTTATCTTAATTTCAAGTCCACGAGAAACAGGTTGATAATAAAACATTTCCGGCATAGTTTCAGGAAAATAAGATTCCCCTGCGGCATAGGCTTCAGGTTCATCATGGGCATAACGATATTCTTTGCCATACCCCAATTCTTTCATTAATTTAGTCGGCGCATTGCGTAAATGAACAGGTACCTCCGCGGAGGCATACTGCTCAATATCTTCTTTGGCTTGATTATAAGCTTTGTACACTGCGTTACTTTTAGCTGCGCTGGCGAGGTAAAGTACTGCCTGTGCAAGAGCCAGCTCACCTTCCGGGCTGCCTAAACGCTCAAGCACATCCCAGGCTTGCATCGCAATGGTTAAAGCACGGGGATCAGCATTACCGATATCTTCACTGGCCATACGCACAACACGGCGCGCCACATAAAGTGGATCACAACCGCCATCTAACATTCTTACTAACCAGTAAAGTGCTGCATCCGGCGCAGATCCTCTTACCGATTTATGTAAAGCGGATATTTGATCATAAAAAGCTTCACCATGATTATCAAAGCGACGTAGATTTTCACCTGAAATATTTTTAACAACATCTTTATCGATAATATTGTTTTCAGTGTAGTCACTGGCAATTTCAAGTAAATTTAAAGCACGGCGCGCATCACCATCTGCAACTTGCCCTAATAAATTTAGCACATCGTCATTTGCACTAATATTCCTTTCACCTAATCCTTTTTCGGCATCATTAAGCGCGCGTTTTAAGACATGGGTAATATCTTGTTCGGTTAATGATTTTAAAACATAAACCCGCGCCCGGGACAGTAAGGCATTATTTAATTCAAAAGAGGGGTTTTCGGTGGTCGCACCGATAAAAGTTATCGTACCGTCTTCAACGTAAGGTAAAAAAGCATCCTGTTGTGATTTATTAAAACGATGAACTTCATCAACAAATAAAATACTCGGTTTACCTTGTTGCTGATACTGCTGTGCCCGGCTAACTGCTTCGCGAATATCTTTAACACCGGATAACACTGCAGATAAACTAATAAATTCAGCATCACAATAATTTGCGATCATACGCGCTAATGTCGTTTTACCTGTCCCGGGCGGCCCCCATAATATAAGCGAATGCAGTTTTCCGTTTTCAATTGCAACACGAAGTGGTTTTTCTTTTGCTAATAAATGTTGTTGTCCAACAATATCATCGAGTTGTTGCGGGCGCATACGATCGGCAAGGGGTTGCCATTCGCTGTGATCATTTTCAGGGAAAAGGTTGGGTTCTTGATTCATCTTATTGGCCGATGACATCAACCCCTTTAGGTGGAACAAATTTAAATGTATGTTTTGCTAGTTTTGGATTTTTAATAATATTACTAAATTCCAAATGTGTGGTCTGACCAAAATTATCGCGCATTTCCATTGCTATGAGTTCATTATTTTCAAAAGCTAGACTAACCGTTTCAAAATTACTGTTTTCCTGTTTAGGTGTTAATTCAAACCAAAGCCAACCATTAACCACACCTGTTTTTTCAATGCGGTACGATTTTGTTAAATTTTTTGCATCACTCAATAACATTGCTGGTGAATTAATTAATAAATCGCCCTGCTCTTTAACCACGATTTGCTCAAGGTCTTCATCATAACTCCAGAGTTTTTTCCCATCGGCAACATAAAGCAACTTAAACGGCTTGACATACTTAAGGAGAAATTTATTTGGACTTTTTACAACTATCAAACCTTTGCTGTATTTTTTAGCATCATTGTTAGCAGAAAATATTGTCTGAATAAAAGTTGCCTGAAAACTATTAAGCTTATCAAAATATCGGGTTAACTCACTCGCATGAAGTTGCATGCTCGCTAATACAAAAGTACAAATTAAGAATGTTTTTTTAAGTTTCATATAATAAAAGTCGTTAGTCGTTAGTCGTTAGTCGTTAGTCGTTAGTCGTTAGTCGTTAGTCGTTAAAATTATAAATCGTTCGTGGTGAGCCTGTCGAACCATGATCATATACCCTTCATCCTTCGACAAGCTCAGGACGAACGGACTTCCGACTAAAGACTTATGACTCTTTTGTTAGTCTTTAGGTGGTGGTGGCGCTAAAACTTCGCGGCTGCCATTTGATTCTGCCTGACCTACTATGCCAGCAAGTTCCATCGCTTCAATCATACGAGCTGCACGGTTATAACCAATTTTTAAACGACGTTGCACGCCTGAAATAGAGGCTTTACGTGTCTCTGTCACTATACGTACTGCATCATCATAAAGTTCATCGCCTTCATCATCGTCATTGTAACCTGGCATGGCGTTTTCATTTTTAGGTCCAGTAGTGACTTCTTCGATATATTGAGGTTTACCGCTTTTCTTTAAGCTCTCTACAACATTATTCACTTCGTGATCATCAACAAACGCACCATGAATACGCGTTGGAATTGCTGTGCCGGGAGGTAAATACAACATATCACCATGCCCTAATAACTGTTCTGCGCCCATTTGATCTAAAATTGTTCTTGAATCAACTCGTGATGAAACCTGAAAAGCAATACGCGTTGGTATATTGGATTTAATTAATCCTGTTAGCACATCAACCGATGGACGTTGTGTTGCAAGAACAAGGTGGATACCGGATGCACGCGCTTTTTGTGCTAATCGCGCAATGAGCTCTTCCACTTTTTTACCCACCACCATCATCATGTCAGCTAATTCATCTACTACGACAACGATATAAGGTAAGGGTTGCAAATCGGCGGCAGGAAGTTCTGAACCTTCCGGATGCAAAGGATCTTTTATTGGATTTTTTGCCTTAATGGCATCGTTCACTTTTTTATTAAAGCCGACAATGTTGCGAACTTTTAATTTAGCCATCAAACGATAACGTTGATCCATTTCAGCGACGCACCAACGCAAAGCATTCGCCGCTTCTTTCATGTCAATGACAACCGGTGCAAGCAAATGTGGAATACCATCATAGATTGAAAGCTCCAGCATCTTGGGATCAATCATGATCATACGCACTTCACTTGGTGTTGAGTTATACAATATACTCAATACCATGGCATTTAACGCCACCGACTTACCTGCACCGGTGGTACCGGCAACAAGTAAATGAGGCATTTTTGCAAGATCAGCCACTGCTGCAACACCACTGATATCTTTTCCTAATGCGAGCGTTAAAGGTGACTTGGCATCAGCAAATGTTTTTGAACTAATGATTTCACTTAAACGCACTGTTTCACGATGTTCATTTGGAATTTCCAAACCAATGGTTGTTTTACCCGGTATGACTTCAACGATACGCACACTAATAGCCGATAAAGAACGCGCTAAATCTTTTGCCAGGTTGGAAATCTGACTACTTTTTGTTCCTGCAGCAGGCTGCAATTCAAATCGGGTAATAACCGGGCCTGGATGCACTGCGACAACCTCCGCATCAATACCAAAATCCTGCAACTTCATTTCAACTTGCTGTGAAATAGCCTTAAGTGCACTTTCTGATAAAGTATGTTGACTAGGTGTAGCATCATCAAGCAAAGAGATGGATGGTAAGGAACCATCTGATTCGGCAACAAAAAGAGAAGCCTGTTTTTCCTGTTGTACCCGTTTACTTTGTTGTATTGGTTTTGGCTGAGGCTGAATAAACGGCTCTGTGCGTTTTTGTTTTTTAATATCATGCCGTTGTGCGCTAACCTGATATTGTTGATCGCGTTTCTTTTTTACTTTATGCGTTTCATAAAAACCATACGCATACATAGCGCCTTGTTTAATCCAATAAATGCCCTTTAATGTATAAGCACCGGTAATATCCATTAAGCCTAACCAGGATAAATGCGTGAATAACGTCACCCCGGCAAAAAATACAGCCAGTAATAACAAGGTAGCACCGATGATATTAAACCCCTGCTCCATCCTGCTGCCTAAAATATCACCTAAAGCACCGCCAGCATTAACAGGTAACGGACTCGCAACATTAAGATCATGCATACTGGCTAAGGCACAACCCGCGAGTATCGTCAGAACAAAACCCAGTGAACGTATGCCAAACGCCCGCTTGTCAAAAACATGTTCTTTTTTACGATCCTGATATATGAGTAAACCGGTAAAGGCCACCATGACGGGAAACAGGTATGCGAGGTAACCAAATAGGAAAAAGAATACGTCGGAGATCAGTGCACCGGTTGGCCCACCTAAATTATTTATATCTTTTTGCCCACTAAGCCCGCTCTGTGTCCAGCTTGGATCTGCGGCATCATATGAAACCAGCGATAAAAAGAAATATAAAGCGGTAAATCCGAATATAAATAACGCGCCCTCTTTCAAGCCGCGAATTATATGACTTGCGAGCGGATTATTATTTTTAGTGGTTTGTCGTGCTTGTGCCAATTTGAGCTTCTTTGTAAGTTGTAATCGATTTATTATAGTAATGTATTTTAGAGAAAAACAATATAAGTTATTAATATTATTATATTATTTATTTTATAATCAAATAAAAGCCGCCATTGAATCTCGTTTGATTATAGTACCGAAAAAGCCAACATAATGTGGCAATAAGCGCGGAAATTTATCGCAAAACAGGCAAAATAATCGCCCCATTTTCAAGGTTAATTCCACTCGCTAACGCAGTATCAGATTGCCAGTCCGGTTCACAAAGCTGTAATACAAAGGGTAATAAAACAGCAGATAATGCCTGAGTAGCCGTACGTGGTACAGCTCCGGGCATATTGGTGACCCCAAAGTGAATAACGTTTTCCCAGACAAAAGTGGGATTGGCATAGGTTGTTGGCCGAGTTGTTTCTATACATCCCCCCTGATCAACTGAAATATCAATAATCACACTGCCCGCTTTCATGGTTTTAACGAGATCTGCTGATACTAAATGAGGCGCAATAGCACCGGGAATCAATACCGCTCCGATTAATAAATCGGCTTGTTTAACGGCTTGTTCGATATCCTGTTCTAAAGGCGGCTGAGCGGTTACATTTTGACCAATTGCTTCAAGTTGCTCTCGTTTGTCACGACCCGGATCAAAAACAAGCACATTTGCACCCAAAGCAGCGGCAATTCTGGTTGCACCCGAACCCGCTACACCTCCACCTAAAATGACAACATTGCCTTTTTCAGTGCCAGCGGTTCCACCTAGCAAAATGCCTCGCCCGCCTTGAGGTTGATGCAACAGCTGTGCACCAATCTGTAGTGCAATACGCCCTGCTATATCACTCATAGGGGCTAAAAGGGGTAATTGGTTGTTAACCGACACGGTTTCAAAGGCAATCGCCGTTAAGCCTATATTTAATAACTCTTTGGTTAAATCAGGCTCAGCGGCTAAATGTAAAAAAGAAAAAAGAAGCTGTTCTTTGCGCAGATATTTTAATTCTGACTCTTGTGGTTCTTTAACTTTAACAATGAGTTCTGCGCTGTCATAAACTGCTTTAGCTGAATCAAGCAGTGTCGCACCCACATCAGTATATTCCTTATCAGGATATCCACTCAATAAACCCGCATTTTTTTCTACAAAAACCTGATGCTTATGCTTAACCAATTCCCTAACAGCTAAGGGGGTTAAAGCAATGCGGCCTTCTAAAATCTTTATTTCACGCGGAATACCAATTTTCATATTCGACCTTTACCCAGTTCGCTGCTTTACGTAACATACTATACGAGACCATTGTACGAATGCTACGAAACCAGATAATTGCGTTTAAACTTCTTCAAAATGCTCATGTACTTATTGTACATTCCGCTTTTTCATCAGTTTTGCCTTATTCTCTAGCTTCTCGCTATCCGTGCAAAGCTCTCTACAAAACTTTTTGACCGTTGTGTTGCCATATTGTTTCCTGCTGGGATAATGGAATCTTGGTATCATTTAAATTTATGTATTCTGGAGTTTGTTCATGAGTGAAGTAAAACATTGTCGTTTATTAATTATCGGCACGGGCCCTGCGGGATATACCGCTGCTGTCTATGCTGCGCGAGCCAATTTAAAACCCGTCATGATTACCGGTATGGAACAAGGTGGACAACTCATGACCACAACAGAAGTGGATAACTGGCCGGGAGATGTTGACGGTTTGCAAGGCCCCGCTTTAATGGAACGTATGCAAAAACATGCTGAACGTTTCGATACAGAAATCATTTTCGATACCATCAATAAAACTGATTTAAGCAAACGTCCTTTCACCTTAACCGGTGATAATGCAGTGTATACCTGCGATGCATTAATTATAGCGACAGGTGCTTCAGCGATGTATTTAGGATTAGAGTCAGAAGAAGCCTTTAAAGGAAGAGGTGTTTCAGGTTGTGCAACTTGTGATGGTTTCTTTTACCGAGGTAAAGATGTGGCAGTCGTGGGTGGCGGAAATACCGCTGTTGAAGAAGCGCTCTATCTTGCTAATATTGCCTCACACGTTACCGTTATTCATCGTCGTGACTCCTTCAGCTCAGAAAAAATATTATCTTCACAGTTAATTGAAAAAGCAAAAAATGGAAATGTCACTATTGAATGGAACTCCGAACTTGATGAAGTACTGGGTGATGCAACCGGCGTTACTGGCGCACGCATTAAAAATCGTGTCGATAACAGCACTAAAGATATCGAACTCATGGGTATTTTCATTGCTATTGGTCATAAACCAAACACGGGTATTTTTGATGGACAGCTCGACATGGATCATGGATACCTGAATACTCAAGGGGGTCGTGAAGCCAATTCAACAATGACCAGTATCCCGGGTGTTTTTGCTGCAGGTGATGTTGCCGATCATGTTTATCGCCAGGCGATCACTTCTGCCGGTGCCGGTTGTATGGCGGCACTGGATGCTGAGCGTTTTCTGGATAACCAAGAATAAGAAAACACTTTAAAGATTTTCAAGTATGGTGTTCATTACGCCATACTTGTTTATCTTTAATTTATATTATCTCTGGTTTTAAATTGTCTTACTCATATTTATATAATGACTATTAAAATTAAAACCATAAAGTCACTGCATGACGTTTCAGCCAGTGAATGGAACACTCTCGCCGGATCACAATTCCCTTTTATACAATATGAATTTCTTATTGCTTTAGAAAATAATGGTGCGGTTGGCAAAGAGTTTGGTTGGCTAACGAATTTTTTTCTGGCTTATGAAAACGATAAATTAATTGGTGCTTTACCGCTTTATATAAAATTCAATTCCTATGGTGAGTTTGTTTTTGACTGGGCCTGGGCCGATGCTTATCAACAAAATCACATTCGGTACTATCCAAAACTGGTTACCGCGATCCCATACACACCGGCAACGGGGCCGCGACTTCTTATTCGGGATAACGATCAGTATCAGGACATTGCAGATGCACTCATTAATTCAGTCTTATCTTTTGCAGAGAAATCACAAGTGTCATCGTTTCATTGTTTATTCACCAACACAAAAGATACTAACTATTTTGCACAACATCCTCGATTCATGATGCGTTTAGGCTGTCAATTTCACTGGAGTAATAATAACTATAAATGTTTTTTTGATTACCTGGATAAATTAACCTCAAAAAAACGTAAACAAATTAAACGTGAACGTCGTATTGTTAAAGAACAGGGAATAGAATTTGAAATATTAAACGGCTTAACCGCAACGAACCAGCACTGGGATATTTATCATCGTTTTTATGAAAACACGTTTGAACGTAAACGCGGAATGCCAACCTTATCAAAAGACTTTTTTAAAGAAATAGCTAAAACCATGCCTGAAAATATTGTTTTAGTACTGGCAAAACATCAAGGTGAATATGTTGCCAGTGCATTCAACCTTAAAGGAATCGACACATTGTATGGTCGTCACTGGGGTTGCAGTGAAGATTATGATAACTTACATTTTGAAGCCTGTTATTATCAGGGGCTGGAATACTGCATTGACAATGGCTTAAAGTATTTTGAACCCGGTGCTCAGGGTGAACATAAAATTGCACGAGGTTTTATGCCAACCAAAACATGGTCGGCACACTGGATTGCACACCCGCAATTTAGAGA
>JAUWUS010000127.1 GCA_030617815.1 Gammaproteobacteria bacterium | reverse complement strand
GTTATCTGATCTCAATCGGGACTATTACGATACGCTTAATTTAACACTTGCACAGCATCCTTCTGAAACAATTGAGCGTATGATGGTGCGAGTTTTAGCTTATTGTATAAATGCGCAGGAGCACCTGACTTTTACCAAAGGCTTAAGTGAAATAAATGAACCGGATATATGGGCGCGTTCATTGGATGAGCAAACGTTATTATGGATTGATGTGGGTGAACCGGCGGTTGATAGAATTAAAAAAAGTAGTCGATTGGCTAAAGCAGTTAAAATTTATTGTTTTAATTCGAAAGCGGGTGTTTGGTGGAGCCAGAATCAGCAAAAAATTAACCAGCTGCCGGTATCGGTATACCAGTTTGATTGGGAAAACATTCAGGTTTTGGCCTCGCTGGTGCAGCGAACGATGGATATTTCCATTAGTATTACAGGTGATTCCGCCTATGTTGCGGCTGAATCAGGTGAATGTGAAGTGGCTTGGGTGAGATTACAGGAATCAACATGACAAATAAAAAGAAATCACTATTAAAGAAAATGTTGAACTCTGTATTTCCATGGTTAAAAAGTTCAGATGTTCCTTCTAAACAAAAGAAAAAAACACGTCCCTCTGCAAAAGCGGTATCGGATACTGCATCGGATTCACCGAAAAATATAAACTCATCTGAGTTTGAGGATTTTGTTTATAGAATATTTATACAGCGTGGATATTCAATTACTGAAAAATCTGACGACGCATATGATGGTGCTGATCTTGTTTTACAAAGAAATGATGAGTCGACCTATGTTCAATATAAAGACTGGCAAGAACAACAAGTTGATGTGACTGCTATTGGCGAGCTTTACGTTGCAATGGAATTTGCAGGTGTAAAACACGGTATCGCGATTACCATGGGTGAGTTTACTGCTGAAGCGCTGGATTTCTCGCTGGGTAAATCGTTGATGTTAATTAATGGCACCGATCTTTCGCTAATGATTGAAGCATTGCCTTCAGCTTCAGAGGTAGAGGCTGAAAAAAAGTCTGAAGAATCAACTGAAGCAGCAACAGATAAACAAGAAATGCCTGAGCTGGAACCTTTATGTCCTATTTGTAGTCAGAAAATGATTAAACGTACGGCCAAAAAAGGGAAGAATGCGGGAAATACTTTTTGGGGCTGTTCAAAGTTTCCCGGCTGTCGCGGTGTTGTTTCAAGCTAAACCCGGTTAAGTTTTATTTTAATCAGCAACTGCTTTAACAATTAAAGTCATATCCTAACGGCCAGGTGAAATCAGCCAGATTTATATTCAACAGGCCTAAAATATTTTTATATATGTTTGGACGTGTCCTGAGCATTTTAGTAAAATTTACGTTTTAATAATTTATTCACATTATTTAGAGATCATATTATGGGTAGAGCATACCAGAATCGAAAAGAATCAATGGCGAAGACGTCTGACGCCAAGGCAAAGGTTTATTCCAAGTATGGCCGGGAGATTTATGTTGTTGCTAAAAATGGTGGAACGGATCCAAATGGCAACCTGTCATTACGCCGCTTAATCGATAATGCTAAAAAAGATCAGGTGCCTGCGCATGTTATTGATAAAGCAATTAAAAAAGCGGAGGGCGGTGCGGGTGAAGATTTTGTCCCGGCACGTTACGAAGGTTTTGGTTCGGGTGGTTATAACGTGATTGTTGATTGTTTGACTGATAACAATACTCGTACCTTTAATGATGTACGTTTATGTTTTAACAAATGCAACGCAAAAATTGGTACTCAGGGAACCGTTGCACATATGTTCGATCACTGTTCAGTATTTGTCTTTAAAGGTGATGATGAAGATCAGATTCTCGAAGCCATGTTAGAAGCAGATGTGGATGTAACAGATGTTGAATTAGAAGACGGTATGATCACTGTGCTGGCACCACACACGGAATACAATAAAACAAGAACCGCACTCACTGCGTTACTGGGTGATGATGTGGAATTTGAAGTTGATGCCATTACTTTTATTCCACAAGCAACGACAACAATCAGTGGTGAAGATGTAGAGTTGTTTGAAAAGTTTATGGATATGTTGAATGATAACGATGATGTGCAAAATGTTTATCATAATGTAGAAATGTAAACATAATAAGGTTGAACGATGTCTAAATTATTAAAAGAATGGTCTCCCTCTCAAGCCACTATTGATGTCATTAAACTAAATGGTATTGATGATGAGCATATTGCCAAGACGGTTGAATATTTAAAAACTGAAACTGATTTGAGTGATATTGATGACCTTGATGGTTACGATAACTGGAATTCGTTTTTTATTATTTTTTGTATTAAAGCACACAACAATGTCAGTAGTGTATAAAATTTACAACTCCTTAAAACTGCAAGCCTAAGCCCTGATTTCCCCCGGTAATTTTACAAAAGTTTTTTCTTGTTTTACCCAACCACAAGTTATTATGCAGAAATTATCTTATATAAATTGTGGTATTTATTTTCAAATATGTCTATAAATTATATTCGTAGCAGGCTTTAGTCTATATCCCTTATAGTGTAGGGATATTTTATCATTATTATATGCTTATATTTTAAAGTATTTTAATTTACTATGTTTATAGTTATATTCTTTTGACTACATTTAGAGTTAGCAAAAGACTTTTGTCGCTTACCCAGGTTGTTTAATGCAAAGTCAGGATAAAAATAAAACAATACAGTTAATTTCATCTGAATCGTTTATAACACGATTCAGGAACCTTATTATCCTTGCGTGGACAGCCCCCCCGGTCGTCGGATTGTCATTCCTGCTATATATACGTATGTTCAGTGGCGAACAAATGCTTGG
>JAUWUS010000097.1 GCA_030617815.1 Gammaproteobacteria bacterium | reverse complement strand
GTAAATATGGAAAATCAATATTTTCCGGGTTACGGAAACGAATCACAATCATACTTTCATCAGGCGTTGGGATATCACGGGCGATGAAAGGATTAGAAGTATCAACGGTTGGAACGCGTTGGAAGTTAATATCTGTTTTTGAAAATTGCGGCGTTATGTAGTTTACGTAATCTTCCATACGACGCAAAATTGTATCAACAATGGCTTCTGCTGAATAACCACGTTGTGCATTATCACGATGAATTTTTTGAATCCATTCGAGATTAACAATCGGTGTTACCCCTACGAGTAAATCAACGAATTTGGAAACATCAGATTTATCATCAGCTGCACCACCATGCAGACCTTCATAAAATAAAACATCTGATTTTTCTTTGATATCTTCCCAGGGTGTGAACTGGCCTGGCGTTAAGCTGGTGCTTAAACGGGCATTATGTTCAGCTGCTTCGTCGTCGCTGTGTAAGTAGTAACGACGTTTGCAGAAACCTTTGTCGCCGTATTCCTTGAATGTTTCAGCTAAAATATCAAAGTGATTCGCATCCGGACCAAAGTGGCTGAGGTTTTTGCCTTGCTTGGCAAAAACTTCAATTTGCTCTTTCATTTCTGCACGATCAAATTTGTGATAGCTATCACCTTCAATAATGAGCGGGTTAATTTTTTCGCGGAAGAAAATATGTTCAAACGCATTTTTAACAGTAGTTGTACCGGCGCCAGATGAGCCAGTTACTGCAATGACAGGATGTTTAACAGACATGGAGTCTCCTTAAATCTTTATAAAATTATTTTAAATTCTGTGTTTACCACAATATTTTTGCGCGTAACCGCCGCCGCTGAAAAAGGCCAAAGAGCTATATAAAGCTGTGTGCGGAAAAGTCGCATATTTTATGCAATATGGCGGCAGAAGTCGAAGCTTATCTTTGCTTTTATTCACAGAAAAAATAGTGAAATTAGCCGAATTTAGCCGGTTTAAGTCCTGTTTTTATAGATTTTCGCGTGAAATAGCGCGATGCCCAATGTCTTTGCGATAGTTCATGTCTTGCCAGCTGATTTTATCAATTATTTTATAGGCTTTAGCCTGTGCTTCACTGACAGTCTTGCCTAGAGCAACAGCACAAAGCACCCGACCACCGCTGGTTACAGTTTGACCGTCTTTTTCAGCGGTGCCGGCATGAAATATTTTGCCGTCTGCGGTTGCTGCAGGAATACCAGAAATAACATCACCTTTTGCATAGTCAGCGGGGTAGCCGCCGGCTGCAAGCACCACACCTAATGCGGCTTGTGGATCCCATTCTATGGTTGTTTGATCCAGTTTTTTGTCTAAAGCGGCATTACACAGGGCGACTAAATCAGATTTCAGACGCATCATAATGGGCTGGGTTTCCGGATCACCAAAACGGCAGTTATATTCGATCACTTTGGGCGAGCCATCAGCAGCGATCATTAAACCGGCATATAAAAAACCGGTATAGGGATTTCCTTCAGCAGCCATCCCCTTCACGGTAGGCTCGATAACCTCTTTCATGATGCGAGCATCGATTTCAGGAGTAACGACCGGAGCAGGAGAGTACGCGCCCATGCCGCCAGTATTAGGGCCCTTATCTCCTTCAAGTGCAGCCTTGTGATCTTGTGAGGTGGCCATGGGTAAAATGTGTTCGCCATCGACCATCACAATATAGCTGGCTTCTTCACCGGCTAAAAATTCTTCAATCACCACCCGGTGGCCGGCATCGCCAAAGGCATTACCTGCCAGCATATCTTTAACGGCCGTAATGGCTTCATCTTCCGTCATGGCGACAATCACACCTTTGCCTGCAGCCAGCCCATCGGCTTTCACCACAATGGGAGCGCCTTGCTGTTTGATGTAGGCAACCGCTTTATCGATTTCGGTAAAGTTGCCATAGCTGCCGGTCGGGATGTTATGGCGGGCAAGAAAATCTTTAGTGAATGATTTAGATCCTTCGAGTTGCGCAGCACCCTGAGTCGGACCAAAACAGCGTAAACCAGCTTCAGTAAAGGTATCCACAATACCCAATACCAAAGGCACTTCCGGGCCAACAATAGTTAGCTCAATATTCTCTTTTTGTACAAACGTTTTTAATGCATTGATGTCTTCAGCGCCAATAGCGACATTTTCTAACTTGTCTTCCAGAGCCGTACCAGCATTACCCGGAGCGACATAGACTTTTGAGACATCTTTGGATTGGGCTGCTTTCCATGCCAGGGCATGTTCACGACCACCGCCGCCTATAATAAGAACTTTCATATTGTGCCTGATAGTTAGGTGTTTTATTGAGGGAGCGACCTTAGCGGATTGGTGATGTGTGGTCAATTGTGAGAGGGCGTCATTCCCGCGTAGGCGGGAATCTATTATATATTTATGTCCGGTTTCGGCCGGACAGCCGAGTCGGTGGTTGACCGACAGCAAGTATCTTTCTTTTGCTTGTCCAAAAGAAAGGTACCAAAGAAAAAGACACCCGAAAACTGGTTGGGATTTCCAATCCCAATGCCCTCACATCAAAAGAAAAACAGGCACTCGCAAACTCGCACGGTGCTCCGCACTTTATCGTGCTCAAACAAATGCTTGCTATGATCCTGTTTTACTTTTGATGCTCGGCTGCGTTTAACGGGATAATTTCACTTAGATGGATTTGTATTAACGACACAAATAAGGGGCGACCAAAAACGCGTGGAACGCGGCTTTTGGTTGTCCCAATGAGCGAGAGCGAATGTTCTTGATTGCCTTGTTATGTTTTTTTGATTTGTGCATTTTTCTTAAAATATTTTACTAATAACCCAGAAATCACTGATATTACAAACACAACAATAAAGCTAATGCTTATTAATATAGGTATAACTAAATCACCTTTATAGACTTCACCAGAATCTGCACTGATTTTAAAGTAATAAGGTTCAATGTTTAGTGATGCCGTTAATGCTAATAAAGATATAACAGCCGCCAATAATAAACTAGCCTTAATGATATTTAGTGCTGAAAAGTAATGCAGTGCTACAGATATTATAAATACAGTTAAATATGTGAGTGGAGCATAATAATCTGGCGACATCATTATTGTTCTCTTTTAAACATAGCTAGTTGATAGGAAGCCATCTAAGGCTACATATTTTCTATAATATACACCCTTTAATGCTCTCTATTTTGATATTTAGGGAGAGAAGTAGTAAAAAATTATGTCTCTAGAACATAAGTTGTTTGTGGAATATTCCCATTGGTGCAGCTGAGACGCGCAGTGTGTAATGGGATTAAGCGAGCACTGTTTGAGCGCGATCAATGCGTAGCATAGCGCGAGTTGCGCAGCGCCCATTACATGCGAGCATCGAGGGTAACTGAGTAAAACGAGGTCAAGCTGCTGGGTGTCTTTTTCTTTGGTACCTTTCTTTTGGACAAGCAAAAGAAAGATACTTGCTGTCGGTCAACCACCGACGCGGCCGTCCGGCCAAGACCGGACATATATGCTATTTAGCCTTATTGTTATACCGCATATATTTTATGGTTTCGTAAATACCAAAGGTTAAGCGTTTGAGTCTTTCTGCTTCTTTTGGATTTTTTTTGCTGATATCTTTTCTTGGTATTTGAGAATTCAAATCATGTAAGGTGGATTTTGTATTTAAAATATTGTCAGAAAACATTTTATTTTTTCCTACCAGGCTAATGAGTAATGGTTTTTTATGTGCCATGGTGAAAACATAACGTTCTTTATTTATGTTTGGGTTTAATAAATCTGAACCTAAACTGCTATTGGTGTGAGGAAGTCCAGCAAGGCTGGCTAATGTTGGTAAGACATCAACTTCACTGGCGGCAAAGGTATATTTTTTATGTTTTAACAGCTTTGGCGCATAAATAATAAAGGGAACGTTTAAGGCGTTGATGTGTAACTTTCGTTGTGCAGCGGTCATATGTTTGCCTGTGCCGTTTACACCATGGTCACCAAAGAAAACAAAAATAGTGTTATCAAAATATTTTTCTTTTTTTGCTTCTTTTATAAAAAAACCAACGCTATGATCGAGAAAACGAAATGCGTTGTACTCATCGCTATTTTGAAATCCATAATTCTTTGCTTCTTTTTTACTGATTTTTCTTTTAACAAAACCACGATTATCTTCAGGTATATTGTAAGGGCGATGATTACCCGATGTTTGCACAATGGCAAAGAAAGGTTCGTCTTGTGTTTTTAATACATTATTTGCTTCTTCAAATAAATGCAGGTCAGAGATTCCCCATACATCCATACGTGGCGAAGCATAACTCCCTTCTTCATAAAGCTTTAAATCTGGAATATTAGCTGAGAGTAAACCACGAATATTGCCCCAGCTTGCACTGCCGCCAATAAAATAAAGTTTTTCATAACCTTTGAATGTGTTTATCAGTGTGTTTTGCTTTACGATTAACGGGTTGCGGGTTGAGGTTTTATTCACCTCGACATCCGGAGTGGAAGTAACCGATGTCCATACTGAACGTGCTGTCCCCGTGCTTGGGGTATAAAAGTTATTAAAGTAGATCCCGGTATTTGCCAGGTTATCAATATTGGGAGTAGGGTCGAGTGGATTACCAAATACCCCCGTTTTATAAGCTGCGAAAGATTCCAAAATCACCATGACAACATTAGGTTGTTGTTTAAAACGTTTTTTTGGTGTGATTTGTCGACTGAAGTTTAGAGTATTAATATTAGGCTTGTTGACACCAAGGTAAGCGGCAACCTCAGGATAATATTCTTTGACCTTGTTTATATTAAAACTGACCTCACGATTTTTTAAGGTATTTAAAAAATACAAAATAGGGTTCATTGCCACTGTTGGCGCAAAATTATGTGTGCTGAAAAATGCATCACTCCAGCGTAAAGGATAATAAGAAACTTTTCCGTAAAGTCCAAAAATCAAAATAAAAGTACTGATAGTGCCTAATATTATTTTTTGTTTGCGTGAGTGCATTGGAACAAGAACGTTAGAATAATATTTAATCGATTTATTAAGGATATAAATATAAGCCGTGGTAATGGATATAATTAATAAACTTAACCAGACAACAGGATATGTTGACCAGACCATTTCCATTGAAATGCTAAAGTTTTGCAAAAACCGTATCGCTGAAGCATCAAGTGGTTTGTGCAAATAACTAAAATAGGCAAAATTAATAAAATAAACAAATAATATGGCTGCAAAAATAATGCCCTGGATAAATAACCAGAAGCGGCGTGTGGAATCATATTCAAATGGATTAATTAAACGGATGCTACCCAAAATAAATAAAGGTAGCGTCATAACCAGGCTGAGGCGAAGGTCAAATTTTAATCCAAGGTAAAATGCCTTAAATATGTCTGCTGAGGAAATAGGATCAGTTGGATTTTGAAAATACCAGTACAAACCAAACCGTAAGGCAAAAAAGACCAGTAAATGAAGACCTGTTATGACTAAAATAAAGCGAAACAGCCGAGGAATGTTATGCATGTTTATCCAGTTGTGTATGATGTTATCTGTGTGGTGTATTTTATATAGAATAAAGTTTTGATGATAGCGGATCACCTTGGAATTTGTAAACTAAGGCACCATATAGACTAAATTGGTGCAAAATTAAGGAATTCAATATGGCATTTTTGCTACGGCTGTTAAAACGTTTAGGATTAGGAGTTTTAGTTTTACTCGTGATATATGCCATTGGTCGCCCGACTCAAATATGGTTAGATGGTTTTTATTCCGGTGTCCGGGAACCTTATTTACAAATGATGTCTTCCACTGCAGTGACTTTACGCTGGCAGAGTGAAACGGAGTCAGTCGGTGTCGTACATTATGGTCTAAGACCTGATCAGTTAAATAAAGTTCAACGCGAAGATATTACGGGTGAGGAGCATGAGGTTCGTTTGACGGGGTTGAAGCCCGCGACAAAATATTTTTATAGTGTTGGAAATGAAAGTAAATCAACATTTAAGGGAGAAAGTTTCTGGTTTAAAACCTCACCTGAAATAAATAGTGTTCAACCGGTCAGGTTCTGGGTGACGGGTGATCAGGGTTATCCAAATAAAGTTCAAAACCAGGTGCGTGATGCCATGTCAAACTGGGTTAAACAAAATCCACGAAATTCAGGCACTCCTGCGAATACATCTCTATTCGACTTTTGGATAACAACAGGTGATAACGCTTATCGATCCGGTTCAAATCCTCAGTTTCAGAAAGGATTTTTTGAGCCCTATAAAACTATTTTACGAAATACGCCTGTATGGCCGGGATATGGAAATCATGATTCCCGTCGTTGGGTGTTTTTTGATATTTTCAGTTTTCCTACAAATGCAGAGAGTGGTGGTTTTGCTTCGGGCAGTGAACATTTTTATTCCTTTGATTATGCCAATATTCAT
>JAUWUS010000090.1 GCA_030617815.1 Gammaproteobacteria bacterium | reverse complement strand
CGTAATCGCGCTTTACATCTTCAATTTCAGCTAAAAAAGCAAATCTATTTGTAATTTTAGTATAACGAATAATTATATTATCTTCCGTAAATATATCTGTTCCTGCTGATGTTGAAGTTGTGCTCCCTGATAGAGGATCTTGTGCGTCAGAAAGTATCTCCGTCGCTTCATCTGATATACCATGAGAAAATTCCAGAAAAATATCAGAATTAATAGTACGTTGATTTCGCAAAGAAAGAAGATAACGGTTTCCTTTAATATCATCTAGCGTTTCAAAATCAAAACTTGATATGCCGGCTTCTGCTGTAAAGGTATTCCTTCCTCTCTGATATGCAGCTCGCACGAACAAATCATTATTCATATAATCACTTAACGTATTATCCTTATAATCTAATGTTGCAAATTCTGCATTAAGTGAAGTTGAAAGAGATGAGTTTACCCGGTATACCCAGCCTAATGCAGTTGAAATACGATCACTGTCACCATCTGTAGAACTATAATATGTATTTTGAAATCTGGCCTCAAAATTAATATTATGCCGAGAGTTGAGTCTCCAATAATAATTTGGCCCCGTTGCGAATATGTTTATATCTTCCCTGTTAGATTGCGTGTCACTTTGCAAGGGATCAATGAGTGTTTGAGTATACACATCAGACACAAGCCATTCAAAATGACTCGGATTTACAATCCATAATGCATTTAGAATAAGGTTAATATCAGTAGTGTCTTGTGATGGATCGTTTTTATAATTTAATGCTGAAACACTTGCGTTAATACCAGCAATAAGATTGGAAGAATTTTCTATAACCTCAATTGTTCCGGTTATAGTGCTAACCCATTCGTCTCCCGTAGGAATTAAATCCAAATTAACATTATCATGTTTAGCTAATATAAAATCGAGTCCAAAACCCACATCAACAGCTTTCACTTGAGAGCTTGCCAATATAATAATGAGGAAATGAAAAAATTTAACGCTACGCCAAACGTTATACATGGCGTTGGGACTCCCATATTTATTACTGCATTATTTATAAAAGCAAATATGCAAGTTGAAACATAAAAAATTTATGTCTTTAGTTTATTTTTATTGTTTATTGTAAATCTTGGAACTGCTGGTTTATCTGCAAATACAACACCTAATAATTTTTCGTTCCCGATTGCTTCAACGGCTTGTAATACTTTACTTTTAGTTGCTTTTCCATAAGGCACAACCAATAAAACATAGTCACATAATTCAACAAGAATACGAGTATCTGCAGATTCGACAATGGGTGCGGCATCAATAAATAAGTATCGATCAGAATAGCGGGTTAATAGATCGGCCATTAATTCTCGCATTTTTATCGAAGTAAAATATTCTGTCATTATTTCACGCGAAGTACCTGCAGGAATAATCCTTAATCTTTTTATTCCACTTTCTTGCACTATTGTATCAACAGGGATGTCACTGTTTTCAAGATAATCAGTTAATCCTACCGTTTCAGGGATATTTAATTTTTCATGAAGTTGCGGATTATTTAAATTACAATCGATTAATAATGATGTTTTACTCTCATCAAACGAAAAAGCTGCTGCTAAATTTACAGCAGTCATTGTGCTGTAATATCCTGGAACACAAGATGTCAACATGACACTGACGTTTCGCCCCTGACTCTTTTGTATTAATTTTGTCCTGAGATCACGGTACGTATCAGCAATTTTTTTATCCTGCATTTCTGAGAAAATAACTTTTAATTCAGAAAGTTCTTTATTCTCAAGCAATTCATTATTTTTCATCAGAGCTATTTCTTTAACTGATGACGTATGATTTATAGTAGTTGCTACATTTGTACGCGCGACAGCTAAATCTTTTACATTAGAGTCATCTGCAACCGCTTCATTTGAACTAACTACCGTCAGCCCTTTACTGCTCGCAATTTTTATCTTATTTAAGGCATCTTCAATCTTACTCATTAGAATTTACCTGTTAACTTTAACCATGAAACCAAGATATAAACTAATAAAACTAATACCATACCAACAGCAATGAATGTTAAATCATGTTTCTCTCTATCCAATTCACTGTAACTTGTGATTTTTCGAAACTCAGCTAATACGGGTAACCCTAACTCAGTAGATAGTACTTGAGAAAAACGAATTCGTGGATCACTTTGCAACATAAATATAATTAAACCGATAGGTAGCAATAAACCTAAAATCAATCCTGCAAGTGCAAAATGTAAAAATCTTAACCCCGTTGGAATTAATGGAAGTTTTGCTGGTTCCTGAATTTCAAATGTTAAACCCGAACGTTCTTCGTCAAGGCTTTTAGAAACACGCGCATTTTCACGGCGCCGTAGAAGATCCTGATAAATACCCTGGTTAACTTCATAATTTCTGGTTAATTGCGCTAACACTGCCTCTCCACCATGAATATTTTTCGCTCTGGTAAATTCCTGTTTAAGCATTTTTTTCATTTCAGAAATTCGCGCTTTTAAGGTCATCATTTCTGTTTCAGTTGCTGCAGCTTGACTTCTTAATTGCTGGTATATCGGATTAAGTAAAATGGATTCATCAACAAATCTTCCACCCGATTGTTGTGCGATTTTTTTCGCATCAGTACGCTTTTGAATTTCTTCCTTTAATGAACGTTTTAAATCGGCGATTTGGTGTTCAAGCCTGACAATATCCGGATATGTATCAGTATAATCAAGCTTAAGTATCTCCTGTTTTTCCTGTAAATCTGCAATCCTTACCCTATATTGACCTTCTTTCGACTGACTAATAGTAATTGCAGCTTCACCGGATAACTGTTTATCTAAAGATTGAGAACGTATTTCTGCTTCACGTAAATCAAGTTGAGCTTGTTCCATATTGCTTTGAAAAAGACCTATTCTTTCCGATACTTCTGTTTCTAGTCCAGGCCGTGTATCCGGATTATCAGAACGAAATTCCCGTAAATCAGTTTCTACTTTTGTTAACTTTTTAAGGTAAGTACCAACTTGCTTTTCAATGAAATCAAAAGCAGCTTTACTTTCTTTACTTTTCGATTTTTCACCTTCAAGAATAAATAATTCTGATAATCGTTTTGCTGTAAAGAATGCTCGAGATGGATCACTGTCACGATAAGCAATTCTCAATAAACCATCACCTATCCCATTAACTTCTATTTGTTTTTTTAATTCTTGTTTTATATGTGCTTGCTCAAGCTCTGAGGGAGCGGATACCAGCCAGCCCGCATCTTTAAGTAATTCATTCATGATGACCTCACCATTAATAATCTCACGAGCATTTGAAGCATGATCGATAGCTTTAGTTGACTCGGCTGTACCACGCATTAAAGATTGCAAGATGTTAGTTTCATCAATTTGAATAATTGAAAATGCAGTATATTTTTTTGGCCAGATAGCACCGATGGCTAGTAATGTAAGGCTAATAATACAAAACATAATAAAAACACTTTTTCGTTTTTCATAACATTCTGCTAAAAGTGCTTTCGCAAGCTCTTCAAAGGGTAACTTTATATGCATATATCTAGAATCCAAATATAATTTGCTATTTTTATTAATTAAAACAGTCTTTCCGGTACTGTAATAATATCTCCAGGGCGCAAATCTATGTTCGTTTCAAG
This sequence comes from Gammaproteobacteria bacterium, assembly GCA_030617815.1. Classification (GTDB taxonomy): domain Bacteria; phylum Pseudomonadota; class Gammaproteobacteria; order UBA6429; family Thiohalophilaceae; genus JAGLTQ01. The sequence goes on along the minus strand of JAUWUS010000090.1, from coordinate 4,302 downwards.
TTCACCATCATTCAGGATATTCCCAAGATAAATACTAATCACACGCGTTTTACCACCAATTTTTCTATATAACTTTGTGTTATTGGGAGAAGCAAAATCATTAGTTCCCCCTGCGCTTAAAATAGCATCAATAACAGTCATACCAGGTCGATAGGTAAGAGAAATTGGCGTATTAACAGCGCCAGTAACACGTAAGCGAGTTAGGTATATATGACTTTGCAACCCTGTGACCATAACTGTAACATTAGGGCTACGTACATAGTTACTCAACTTTTTACGTATGTTCTCTGCAACTGCCTCAGGAACTAAACCTGCCGCTTTAACATCTCCAATAAGTGGCATCGAAATTTTGCCATCAGGGCGAACAGGAATGGACACTGAAAGCTCAGGATTTTTCCATACATTTATTCGAATGGTGTCATCAACACCAATGAAGTATTGCACAGCCGTCTCGGTTACATTTTGACTTTTAACTAAGTTAGAACTTGCTGATATATTAATATCATCAGAGGCACAACCACTTAATGATACTAAAATAGTAAGTAATATATTAATAATTAACGTTTTTTTCACATCCGCTCCATTGGATAAATATTGTTTTAATAAATATATGTAAAATTATGCGTATTATTGGGGGAATCGTATTTTACGTGTAAGTTACGGAAAAATCGAGTATTTTTGATAAATATATTTAAAATTTTAATACCCTAAATGCCTGCGAATTAAATATTTTCATGCTAATATACAGAAAAATAAAAGCCTGTTCTTAACCTATGAAAGAATCCCACTCTTACAACCAATGCTATAAATTACTTAATATTAATATCGATTGTGACTGGGAAGAATTAAGAAAAGCTTACCGTACCTTGGTACACAAGTGGCACCCTGATCGATGCGCAGATGATAAAGAAAAAGCGCTTGCAACCGATAAATTGAAAGACCTTAATACCGCTTATAAACAGCTATCAGACTACTACAGCAAACATGGAGTTTTACCACTAGTTCCTCCTCCCGTACAACCTGAAAAATCATCAGCCACAGTAAACAAAGACGATTTTAGTTACGTTAAAGCAGAAAAAATACCTACGGCTAAAAATCAAGCTCAAAAAAAACCAAACGTAAATTTACAGTCTTTTTTTATTTTTGCGGCGGTAGTTGCAATAATGGCAATAATATATCCATATTTAAACTCAATAGTCATGACAATGTCGACTCAATTTGACTCAGCCGACGAAACTTTTCTTAACAAAAAAAATATCACTAAAACCAAACCCGATATAAAGAAAAAGAAAAAAATTATAACGAAAATAGAAACAGAATATTTCACTTACGGTTCAACATTAGGTGAAGTTATTTTAATTCAGGGACCGCCTGACAAAACAATTGAAAACGTATGGTTCTACGGTGAGTCTGAGATCCATTTTAAAGATGGTTTAGTGATTGAATGGCTGCGAACATCAGATAACCCTCTTAAGGCGAGAGCTATTTTAATGCCTAATAAGAGAGGAATTGAAACTGAAGAAAATAGTATTTTATCTCGCACCCTGCCCAAAAACGACAACTTGCACGGTTTGAAATAAAATAGTGAGATCAAGAAATAAGCTATAATTTTTAATATAGTACAAATCATATTCCAGCTTATGTTTGGTATCTTCGATATTTTCGCCATATGGGTAACAAATTTGTGCCCAACCCGATATACCAGGCTTAACCACATGACGTAATTCATAATGAGGAATTTCTTTAATAAACTCTTTAACGAACTCTGGTCGCTCAGGCCTTGGGCCAACAAAACTCATTTCACCTTTCAACACATTAAGTAACTGAGGCAATTCATCAATTCTTGTTTTCCTGATGATTCTACCGATAAACGTAACTCTTGCATCATTCTTTTTCGCAAACTGCGCACCGCCATCCTTTTCAGCATTAACTATCATGCTGCGAAACTTGCGAACGAAAAATTCCTCGCCTCCTAAACCTATACGTAATTGTTTATAAAATATTGGTCTTGTTCCAAAACTGCTCAGCCAGATTAATGCTGCAGTTAAAATGAACAACGGACCGGTTAAAACTAAAATTGATAAACTCACAACCACGTCAAAAATACGTTTGTTCCTGTTTGCCTTTATAAAACCAGAAGAAAAAATCATATTACTTGGATGGAGTACTTGTAATTCAATATTACCTTTAATTCGTTCAACAAAATCCAGTAACTCACGAACAAAAACACCTCGCATTTTACAACTCATTAGTTGCTCAGCAGGAAACCCCTGGCGACGATCTGTCATGGCAACAACAAGTTCATCGATATCATATTCTCTTACCAGATCAAGCAAGGTAGTTTTAACTTTTAAAATTTTATTTGCATCAATATATGCCACTGTAGAATCAACACAAACATAACCAACAATTTCCTGCCCCCTTATGCGAGCTTGTTCTTCCAGCTTTTCAATGATTTTTGCTTTTTTCCCTGCGCCAACAACAAGAATACGGCGTCTGAACAGTTCATTGTTATTAATTTTCTGAAAAAAAGTTCGTGTAATTAAAATCCCAAAAAAGGCAATAAACATTGTAATAATAAATACGCCACGACCTAAAAATAATTCTGGTGCCATATAAAAAAGTAGAGTGTTACCAACAAAACCAATTCCAAAACTTAGGAAAATACGTATCATCATTCCAGCAAAATCATTTACAATATTTCTGGTATGCAGGCCCATGGCCGTCATACTGAACCACATCGCAAACATAAAGGACAATGCTTTAGGCATAATAGGTTCGATTAACATCTTGTCGACAGGCTCACCAAATGGTTCGGAAAACCTCACCTCGACACCTAAGTAAACCGATGCAAACAGAACGGCGAATTCAATTAAAATAAGCCAAAGAATAGAGCTGGGTATATAATGGTTGAAGACTCTTAACACTTAAAATCCTTATTACATGTAAAGCTTAAAATTATCATTATTATAGAAGAGTATTATATAAAAAATGCACTTAAATTCAATACAGTAAATACAGTAGCGCAAATTTTAAAACAGGTCGTAAATTAGAACAAAATCTGACTCCTGTTCAAAACCAGCTCAAAAAATTCCGTTTGACAAATTGTACTATCAATATTAAATAATGTATCGGCATAGTATCTAAGAACTTGAAATATAAACGCAATAATTCTTAAAAATAGAGCCAATCAGCTTGGTTTTAGATACAGCCGCATATTTACAAGCACACAACCATTAAAATGGTTGTGTTAGTAATTTTATACTATTAAGATAAATTCACTCTTTGAATAGATAAGGAATGACTGTTGAAAATAATCTTACTCACGGGTGGTGCAGGCTATATTGGTAGCCATACATGTATCTTGTTATTGCAAGCAGGATATAATGTGGTTATTGTTGATAATCTTTGTAATAGCGATATATCTGTTCTTGAACGTATTGAAAAATTAGCCGATGGTCGAAAACCTGAGTTTGTTCAAGCCGATATTCGCGATGAAGCTGCTCTTGATAAACTCTTTAATAAATACAATATCTACGCAGTAATCCATTTTGCAGGACTTAAAGCGGTAGGTGAGTCTGTAGAAAAACCCCTTCTCTACTATCGTAATAATGTTGAAGGCTCCTTATGTTTATTCGAGCAAATGAATAAACATAACGTTAAACGAATTGTGTTCAGTTCTTCAGCAACAGTCTATGGTGATCCTGCCTCATTACCCATTACCGAAGATTTTCCACTCTCGGCAACAAATCCATACGGCCAAAATAAACTGATGGTTGAAAATATCTTACAAGATATTTCTCACGCGGATAAAGACTGGCATGTCATTTTATTGCGTTATTTTAATCCCGTAGGTGCACATAAAAGTGGTTTAATTGGTGAAGATCCCAATGGTATTCCAAACAATCTCATGCCTTATGTTGCGCAAGTCGCCGTGGGTAAACTCCCTCACATGAATGTGTTTGGTGACGATTATCCTACGCATGATGGAACCGGTGTTAGAGACTATATTCATGTTGTTGATTTAGCTTCTGGTCATATTAAAGCACTGGACGTTGTTGATAACAAAGAAGGTTGTCAAATATATAATCTAGGTACAGGTAAAGGGTATTCAGTACTTGATGTTATTAAAACCTTTGAAAAAATATCAGGTAAAAAAATTCCCTACAAAATAATTGAACGACGTGAAGGTGACATTGCAGAATGTTATGCTGATCCATCTCTAAGCAAAAAAATTCTAAACTGGGAAGCTGAGTTTGGTATGGATGAAATGATTAGAGACCATTGGAACTGGCAGGTAAT
>JAUWUS010000023.1 GCA_030617815.1 Gammaproteobacteria bacterium | reverse complement strand
AATGATGACTGGAACCAGCCACGATGTTGATCTGAACCTTCAAGGTATAAATCAGCCGCAGGATAATCTGTTAGCCCTTCACGCTCTTTCAAAACAACATTATGTGATACACCTGAATCAAACCAGACATCTAAAATATCTTTTGCTTTCTCATAATTGTCTGCTTCATCACCTAAATAACTTTCTATATCAGACTCAAACCATGCGTTAACACCTTCGCCTTCAATTTGAGCCGCTACTTTTTCCAATAGCGCATCTGTATCAGGATGTAACTTACCGGTTTTTTTATTCACAAACAAAGGACTTGGTACACCCCAACTACGCTGACGTGAAATACACCAGTCCGGACTGTTTTCAACCATACCGATGATGCGTGCCTCACCCCAGCTCGGCATCCACCTGGTTTCTTTAATCGCGGCGATACAATCTTTGCGTAAGTTATTTTGTTCCATGCTAATAAACCACTGCGGTGTCGCACGGAAAATAATCGGACTTTTATGACGCCAGCAGTGTGGGTAGCTATGCCGAATTTTTTCTTCATGCACCAGTTTACTTTTCGCTTTTAATACTTCAAGCACACTGTCATTGGCTTTAAAAACATGTTGCCCGGCAAACAAAGGCGTGCCTTCAATAAACTTACCGTTGGTATCAACCGGGTTATCGACTTTTAAATTATATTTTTGCCCAACAACATAATCTTCCTGACCATGCCCAGGAGCGGTATGTACCCCACCAGTGCCCGCTTCTAACGTGACATGATCGCCAAGAATAATCGGTACTTCACGATCATAAAACGGATGCATTACTTTTAGGTCTTCAAGATCAGAACCTTTGCAATACGCGACAACTCTGTAGTCATCGACATCATAACGTGCCATCACATCACTGAGTAAATCCTGCGCAATAATTAAACGTTCAGGCACATGCGCACCTACACCATCGCATTGCACAACCGCATATTCAAATTCAGGATTAACCGCAACGGCCTGGTTAGCCGGCAATGTCCAGGGGGTTGTTGTCCAGATAACAATTGAAATCGGCCCAGTACCAACAGCACCATCTACATTGCTGCAACGTGCCATTAACGCTTCTTCATTTAAAACTTCAAAACGTACATCTATTGCAGGTGATGTTTTGTCTTCATGTTCAACTTCGGCTTCGGCTAAAGATGAACCGCAATCGACACACCAATGTACCGGTTTCGACCCTTTATGCAGGTGACCATTTTTAATAATTTTGCCAAGCGAACGAACAATGCCCGCCTCAAATTTATAATCCATGGTCAAATAAGGATTATCCCACTCACCTAAAATACCCAGACGTTTAAAATCTTCACGCTGACCATCAACTTGTTTTGCGGCATATTTTCGACAAGCATCACGAAACTCACTGTGTGAAACTTTAATGCCGGCTTTACCTATTTTTTTCTCAACCATGAGTTCAATCGGTAAACCGTGACAATCCCAGCCAGGAATATAAGGTGCATCAAAACCACTTAAGGTTTTCGATTTAATAATAATATCTTTTAAAACTTTATTAACTGCATGACCAATATGGATATCACCATTCGCGTACGGTGGACCATCATGTAATATAAATGAAGGACGATTTTGTTCCTTGCTAAGTTCACGGATCTTTCCGTATAAATCCATCTCGTACCAGTTTTTCAAAAAACCGGGTTCACGTTGCGCGAGATTTCCTTTCATAGGAAAAGCAGTTTTCGGTAAATTTAAAGTGTTTTTATAGTCAGCCACGGTTATCTTTCTTTCAATGTATAAATTAGTTATGCAGCAAAATATGCCTGCGCTTGTTCTACATCCATTTGTATTTGTTGTTTCAATTTTTCAATCGAAGCAAATTTTTCTTCATCACGGAGTTTCTTTAAAAAACTCACCTGGATATGTTCTCCATAAATATCCTGATCAAAATCGAATAAAAAAACTTCAAGCAATGCTTTGGTTTCATTCACCGTTGGTCTTGTGCCAACGCTGGCTACACCCTGCAGAGGTTCTTTATCCAGACCAAACACCTCAACCACAAAAATACCTTGCACTGGTGAAGCATGTCGATGCAAATGTACATTTGCTGTCGGAAAACCTAATTCACGACCAAATTTTTCACCATGAGCAACCCGACCACTCATACGATAGCGTCGACCTAATAATTTTTCGGCACCCGCCATGTCACCTTTTTCTAAAGCATGCCGAATTCGAGTACTACTCACTCGCTTTGCATCAATTTCAAAGGTGTGCATGCTAACAACCTGAAAGTCGTATTTTTCGCCTGCTTTTACCAGCGTATCAAATGTACCGGTTCGGTTCAGGCCAAAACGAAAATCATCACCCACAACGAGATATTTTACACCTAACTTATTGATTAACACCTGCTCAATAAAATCTTCTGCTTTTAATTTTGCTAATTTATCATTAAAAGATAAACAGCAAACACGATCAACTGAATAACGTTGCAAAGCAAGCATTTTCTCACGAAAACGGGTTAAACGCGCGGGCACTTTATCAGGAATAAAATATTCCATCGGCTGTGGCTCAAAAGTGATTAACACCGTCGGTAAACAGAGTTCTGCTGCTTTTTCTGCCAGTTGCCCTAAAACCGCCTGATGGCCTAAATGCACCCCATCAAAATTACCAATAGTCGCAACGCAACCGTGATGGTTAGAGCCAATATTCTGTAAACCGCGGATCAGTTCCATAACACCCGTTCAGATTTTAAAAAAGAGCGAAAGTATATCAAAAACAAAGGGATAACTTAATCTAACTTTGACCCGGCCGTCTCAACTGATGAAAACGTACCCCCGTTACCCACAACACACTGAAATAACTGATTGCCCCTAATGGAACGATCCAGCTTAACTGCAATATTCGCTGACTGATCGAGGCATTTATCCAAAAAGAAAAGTCGCCCGAAACCGTGAATATAAGTCCGCCCATCACAGCCACCGCCAAAATGGTTTGTGAAAACAACTTCATCCAGCCCACTTGAGGTAAATACACGCCACTCTTTTTTAAACCGAAATACAATAAACCCGCATTAATAAAAGCAGAGATCGAGGTTGCTAACGCTAAACCTGCATGAGGAGCCGGCCAGTTTAATTTTAACATCGGCACAACAAAAACCACGTTCATCACCATATTCGCCACCATCGCAATAAGGCCGATTTTTACCGGTGTTTTTGTGTCCTGACGAGCAAAATACCCGGGAGCCAAAACTTTCACCACAATAAACCCAATTAAACCTGTGCTGTAAACCATAAGGCTAATCGAAGCCATTTCAACATCCAGTGGGCGAAAATCGCCATAGAGGAACAATGTACTCAATATCGGCACAGCTAATATAGCCAGTGCCACGGCTGCCGGTAAAGCAATCACCAGCACCCAGCGTAGCGCCCAATCCAGCATATGTGAAAAAGCCTCTGGATCACCCGCCGCATGTTTTTGCGACAAATTAGGCAGAATCACCGTTGCCAGCGCGATACCAAATATACCCAACGGGAACTCCACCATGCGATCCGATAAATAAAGCCAGGTCACGCTGCCAGTCACCAAAAATGAGGCAATTAAGGTGTCAAACAACAGATTAATTTGCATTACTGAAGAGCCAAAAATACCCGGAATCATGAGTTTTAAAATCCGTCGTACACCGCTATTTTTCCAACCCCAGCGTGGCCAGCGTAATAATCCCAGTTTCAATATAAAAGGGATCTGGAAAGCCAGTTGTGCCGCACCGGCAATAAAAACACCCCAGGCCATTGCCATAATAGGCTCATCCATCAGCGGTGACAGCCAGATAGCCGCAGCAATCAAGGTCAAATTGAGTAAAACCGGGGTAAAGGCCGGTACTGCAAAACGGCCATAACTATTTAAAATGCCCGCCGATAATGCGGTCAGCGACATAAACAAAATATAAGGAAAGGTGATACGCAGCATCTCAGTGGTCAAATCAAATTTTTCAGGCTCATCAATGAACCAGCCTGGAGCAATAATCATTACTAAGACAGGCGTAGCAATCGCCACCAGCACGCTCAGTATAAACAGGATACCCGCCAGTGTACCTAGCGTATGACGCACCAACTCCGATACAGCCTCATCACCCTCGTCGACTTTTACTCCGCTTAAAACCGGCACAAAAGCTTGAGAAAAGGCGCCTTCAGCAAACAAACGGCGTAAAAAATTGGGAATTTTAAAAGCCACCAGAAAGGCATCCGTAGCGGCACCGGCACCAAAAATATTGGTAAAAACCATATCGCGCAGCAATCCAAAGACCCGTGACACCATGGTCATACTGCTAACAACTGCGGTTGATCTAAATAATCCCATTGAATTCCTGTATTCAGCTCAATAAAATGAGGTAAGCTCATGTTTTTACTTGATTTGTTATCAGGATAACACGAGCCTGACTATCTACCCAGCACCAATTAATTTAGTGATTTAAGCGCATATTATTATTGACAAACAGAGGCAGAATCGCCAAAATACGCGGCTTTCCAGAATTAGAATTGAGTCAGGAGACTTACTTTGGCTAATACAGCGCAATCCAAAAAACGTGCCCGTCAGGCGGAAACTCATCGTCAACGCAATGCGAGCTATCGCGCAATGTTCCGTACCTCATTAAAGAAGGTATTGGCTGCGATTTCTGCTGGCAATAAAGATGAAGCTACCACTGCTTATAAAGCGGCTGTTTCTGTCATCGATAAAAGCAGCAACAAAGGCTTAATTCACAAAAATAAAGCTGCACGTTATAAAAATCGTTTGAATACTCGTATTCACGCAATGTAATTTAACACTTTCATAGGTGTTACAAAAAAAGCCGCTTCATTTTGAAGCGGCTTTTTTTTATTTAAAATATTAAAATCAATCTATTCTGCATTACTATTTTTTAATAAACATTTCCGACTTAACCAGCCCCAGCCAATAATATCCGGTCTGAAAATACTATGTTGTATTCGAGTATTTTTAATAAAGGCACCCGCAAGATCAAATTCTGATGATTCCTTATTTAATTTTCTAACCAGCTGTCCCGCAACAAAATCACGAATATTAAAATGCAGCATAATAAAACTGATTAACAATAAAACACCTATTATTAAACTAAAGGCTGGACGCTCATACAAGAAAGGTTGCAAAGAAATTGAAAAATTCGATAAACTCCATAACCCTTGCATATGAGTGATACCGGCAATCGCCAAACTTAATAAACCTAAAAACACAAACTCAATCAGGATAACTTCTATCATCCAGTTATTTCGCACTTTCTGTAACTGAGGAACCAATTCATTTTCGAGTTGATTAGATGATTGTGAAATAGTTTCAATAATATCATTAAGTTTAATGTCTTCTGACTCAGAATCAGTTTTTTCTAATTTCGACAAAACCGTTTTCCATGAAACACGGTTTACAAAAGAAAAACCATTTTTCACTAATCCAATAGATTCTGCAATATGATCCAGACATTGAAACTGTTCAACGATATTTAGTAAGTTATGCTTAATATCAGGCTTGATAGTATTGTTAGATTTCAGTTGTCTTTTCACCTGATCACTAGTCATTAATATTTTATCATTTGCATCAGACATAAAATTCACCTAAATTAAAATTCACCACTTGCACCACGTTTCATGATATCAAGAATAATTTTCTTTACATTTAATGCTTCTTTTTTTAACTCATCCGGTAAAGGCATACCACCATGAATCATTAAATCCATATTAAGTGAATACAACCAAAGCTTGCCTTTCTTGTCTTCAAGTAAAGTTATTCTGCAAGGTAAATAAGCTGAAAAAGCATCACTGTATCTCACCATTTTTGCGGCAGTAAGCGCATTACAAAACATATAAATTTTCATGAAGCGAAAAGGTTTGCCTGTGCTTGCTTCAACCTGTTTATAAAGAGGCAACTCACCAACATTCTTGATATTGTGTTCATTAGCCACAAACTTCATCACCTCTTCAACTTCAGCAGCTTTCAAACCTTCATCGACCTGCATTTTCCAGACAGTTGCTTCTGCGGCATTACCTGTTTCTAATATATTTTTAAACAATGATTGATATGTGTCAAAAGCCTTTTCATCAAAACTATTAAAACGGTGGTATGACGGTTCTATTAAATAAATAGCCCATAAAATAGCCGCCACTGAAACGGCTCCGAGAAGAGCAAGTCCATTTTTAATAAAGTTCATATCATCCTCACAAATTATTTTTAATCAATTTAATATTGACGCCCATAATATGGACTTGATTGCTGATAAGCCGGTGCATAATTATAAGAACCTGGCGCAGCTTGACCCTGATACCCTGTATAAGGAGGATAAGCATAATAAGGCTGTTGTACTCGCTGTTGTTCTGCCCACTTCTGTTGCTGAGCCCACTGTTGTTCCCGAATTTGTTGTTGCTGTTGTGCCCACTTTTGCTGTTGTGCTCGTTGTTGCTCTTGAGCTTGTTGCTGTTGTTGGGCCCACTTTTGCTGTTGGGTTCTATATTGTTCTTGAGTTGGTGGTTGTTGGGCCCATTTTTGTTGTTGCGCTCTTTGTTGTTCTTGAGCTTGTTGCCATTGCTGCGCCCACTTTTGTTGTTGTGCTCTTTGTTGCTCTTGAGCTTGTTGCTGTTGTTGCATCCACTTCTTTTGTTGTTCTCGTTGCTGCTGTACTCGCTGTTGTTGCATCTCATAATCAAAACCCGGATTTTTGTTCTGAGAATTAACCGCAGAAGGCTGCCATGCTCCTGGATAGGCCGATGACATAACCTGTTCGTTAGCCGTTTCTTTATTTAATGCCCATACAAATGAACCTGCTACAAGAGCAACAACTACACTAGCAATTAAGATTTTTGGTAAACGTCCTTTTTCAGGATCATCATTACTCGTTGTTGTATTCGTTTTTCCACCAGACATAACACCCATTGCTTGCAGCTTTTCAATAATTTTCTTTTTAGGCGCATCCTTTTCTGTATTATCCTTGCTTTTTTCTTTAACTTTTTTACTGACAGCAGCTGGTTTTTTAGTATCTTCTGATTTTTCTTTATCATCAACATCTGATTTTTTATTTTCATCACTCATATCAAATTCTCCCTATATCTTGTAATTACTTAAATACAATTACCACGGTAAAAAACTATTCATAAACGACATAGGACGACTTACATTCGACATGTCGTAACGCATTTGATTCATTGACATATTCATCCCCCTAATGTGATACACCATCTCTTTCATACTGGCAGACTGGCTATCAACCGTCTGAGTCATAACAATCATATTTCTTGATATCGCATCCATGTTTACAACTACTCTCTCCATGCTTGCAGAAACTTTATGCATATCCTGAACAACAAGATGAACATCTTTAGTCAGGCTGTAGATAAGAAAAAAGCCATAGCCCGCAAGAATAATAAAAGCAAATAATGAGGGATAAACAATCATTTCCCAACGCCTGGCACTTTCCATAAAGGCTGTAGACAACTTATCCAGGCTCTCACCCATGCATGCTTCCATGCTTTTATCTTTGTTTTTTTCAGCCCATGAGGATTCATCCATATTCATTTTAGAATCATGGGAAGTATTTTCAGAATCCTCTGCATTCACAATTTCATCCTGATTTTTTTTACTGTCGATCATTTTATATCCTCAAGTTCATATCTTTAATAGTGCTTTTTATTGTCCCATCATTAACTGAGCCAATTTTTCTGCATGCTCTGTATTCAAGCCATTAATCACCCTTTGCAGATAAACCACCTGGTTATGATTTCCTGCTGATATTAATCGCACAGCAGCCTCGTAATATGCCTGTCCTGCTTCATCCCACTTCCCTTGAGAATAATAAACATTACCTAACTCTCCAAAAGCATCCGGGTTATCCTGATCAAGTTGGGTCAATTCAAGATAAAACTTTTCAGACTCAATCATAGCGCCCTGATTAAAGGCATTTCTTGCACTTATCAACAAATCACGCTCAGAACTTGTATTTCTGTCTTTAACTACGATTGGTAACTCTTCAACCTTGTTATTTTCTTTTTCTGGTTCTATAACCGGTTCCTTCACTGCTACAGTTTCATCAGTTTTTGCAATAATAATTTCTGATTCTTTCTGGCTTTCATTTTCACTTTGTACTACATCTATTTTTTCAGCTTCAGCCATATCAGTAGGTTTAACTTCATCAGCAACCTTGTCTTCTTTTTCAAATAAATTTAAATCATCAAAAGATACTATTCGTTCTCCTCGAATTGACCAGAAATAATCACGCTTGGATACGAATTTCAAAGCAGGTGGATAAACCTCATTCACAACCCCATCTATATTCCCAACCACATCACTCGGCAAAAGCAATGTCCGATAATAATAAACAGAAACTACTGCGATCAAAAAAGAAATTAAAAAAAGATGACTCAAAATATGCCGTAAAAATTTCATGATCGTATCCTTAAGCTATACAGCTTTTACTTTTACTAAATCGGGGTAAAGTATCCCCGCTAAACAATTAAATTCATCAACCGCTTTACTGCGTTTGGATATCTCAAAAACAGACATCCCTTCACTCAAAGAACGCCGATATACGGTTCTTTGATGCAAGCGTTGCGGTATTAATTTCACACCAGGAAGTTGTTCTAAAACTTCTTCCGTTTCGTCAGATTCTTTAATCGCACGATGAGTATCTGCGCGATTAACAAAAACTCTCATTTCCGGATTGTTATGTTTATCTAATTCATTAACAATATTCAGAAACCGTTGTGTTGCCCAAACATCCGGCTGACTCGGTGGTACAGGTATAATTATCCTGTCTGCAATAGAAAGCGCCTGTTTCATTGCTTCCATATTTGACGCTCCCACATCAACAAGTACCTGTGTTTGTTTTGGATGATATTGCATATCGTCCAGTAAACTTCCTCGAGGTTGGTTAACCTGTAAAGGTGGTGCATAACCTTCTTCCCTTCTCACTTCTGCAACATCTGATAATGTTTGCTGTGGATCCAGATCATAGGCAACAACAGGCTGACCTTTCATTTGCAACCAAAGTCCCAAATTAAAAGTGACGGTGCTTTTACCCGAACCACCTTTTAAATTTGCAATTACTGTTATCACAATGTCACCGGGCTTTGCCTGGATTCATCATTTGTTCCTGATTCATTTTTTCCCGTGCCATTCTGTCTGTCGGCATCATTCCCGAGAGTCCTTCTTTTTTATAATCCGAAGGTATTTTAAATAAACTTTTATTTTGTTTTCCAACTTTAATGTTTCGTAATTCTCTGACATAACCACCCGGCAACGCTTCACGTATTACCATTTTCAACTTAGCGTCATACCATTGTTGAGATTCCATTTCCTGCCCATTAGGACGTGTTACACGAATTTTCCATTTCTCAGTGTTTCGACCATTAATTTTTTCTTTTCCTGACAAAGCCATGGTTGAAATAGTGCCATCATGAAATTGTTCTCTTAAGGGCATATGATATTTTTTATCCAGCCAATGCAAACTTTTAAAATTTTGCCCATTTCGTTGTACCGTCATTTCCCACTTAATTGCATTACGTCCGGCAATTTTTTCTTTACCCAGTTTTTTACATGTCGCATTAACTATGCCGTTACATGGTGAACTGTTTATTTTTTTAACTTTTGTCGTATTATTTTGTGCTTTTTGTTCAACATATGTTTTTCTGAATTGATTTAACAATACACGTCGTTTGTCTTTTGGATAGACAATCTCAACCACGGTATTACCATTCATTATTGATTCTGTACGCACTGCCTTTTTACTTATGAACATTTTTACAGTCATAGATGGGCGTCCAGGTATACTTTGTACTGCTTCTGCTGAAAACTCCTGAGCTATCTCAAAAGCACTGGCAGTAACAGAAAGAAAACATCCTGCAGCATATAATCCTGTTCTAATTAAATTTTTCATAACGTTCTACTCCATCTAGTAGAATTATAATTTTAAGTAAAGCATTTCGGATTCGAGCCATCCATACATCAAATAACTCAAATCCGAAACAATGCTTATTTTACTGGTGCAACGGGTGCTGCAGGAGCAGGTTGACCAGGACCATAGTATGGACGGCCATAGTAACCTTGTGGAGGTGGTGGTGGCGCATAGTAACCTGGCGCACCTTGGTAACCATTGTTATAGCCGTTATAACCACCATTACCATAGCCGTTATAACCGCCATTGTAATTACCACGACCATAGCCATTGCCACTGCCATTGCCACTGCCATAGCCATTGCCATAACCCTGCATATTACTACGACCACTGCCACCCATGCTGAATGACATGTTGCCATCACCGTTGCCCCAGCCATTGCCATTGCCATTGCCGTTGCCCCAACCGTTGCCATTGTTGCCCCAACCGTTGTTGCCCCAACCATTACCGTTGTTGCCCCAACCATTGTTGTTGCCCCAACCGTTGTTACCAAATGGTCCCCACCATGCTTCGGCGGCGGTAAATGGTAATGCTACTACCGCTGCTAAAGCCATGATGCCCATTAATTTACGTACGTTTTTCATTTTCCTTCTCCCTCATGTTTTCGAAGGTAATACATTGGCATAAAAAATCATGCCGCCTTCACTCTTTTGTATTTCAATAAATAATAAATATCGAGTGTCATATCTATTATTCTTTACAGACAAAAAAGAATTATAAAATTACTTTCTTGTTTTCACTGTTCTTACATATCTCAACATCAGATTAAATCTTTTTAAATCTCATATAATTGACTTGAGACAATAAAATTAATTTAATTTATAAAATAATTTCTTTAAAACTCTTACCATAGATAGCCTGCTCTCGGAAAACCTCCTGTAACTGGAAAACCTCCCATAAATGGAGATGCACCAACATAAGGATATGCTCCAACTGGAATACCCGGCGTAACAAATCCAGGCATTAAACCAGGAACCAATAAAGGAGAGTTATATGGATTAGCTAAACCTTGTCCAGCAAAACCAGGATAATAATTTCCTTGATAAATATTCTGTCCATAATAATTCTGCATATGTGAAATCGTATTATATTCAGGTCGTACACTACGACGAGCTTGCCGTTTAACTACTGGCACTACACCCCACATTGGACTGCGTACTGGTGCTTGATTTGCATGTTTACTATTTGCTCTATAACCATTTAGACGACTTTGTAAATTCGTTTTATTCATCAATACATTCCAATGTCTTGGCCATTGATCAGGTGAATAAGTTAATGAATCAGCTACAACAAAATCAGCATGGCCAACAATTGTTATACATAAAGATGCAAACAGACTCTTTAACGCATATTTTCTAATCACGATGAAAGATGTTAATTGCATTGTTTAACTCCTTTACGCTCAATCATCTTGTTGTTATCAATATTCATTTATCAAATCCGACCAGGATTACCGTATCGATATTGCGGTTGTTGTGGTGGTTTATTTACCCACGCTGGTGGCTTTGGACCACGAGGTGGATTTTTTACCCATGCCGGTGGTGCTGGTGGATTAGTTACCCACGCTGGTGGCTTTGGACCACGAGGTGGATTTTTCACCCAGTCCGGTACATTTGGTTGAACCCATTGCGGTGCCGGCATTGGCTGCATTCTGTTTCTATTTAAACTTGGTGCAGGCATCGGTGGTTGCGGTGGTCGTTGTGTCCATTGCGGTGCCGGCATTGGCTGCATTCTCTTTCTATTTAAAGTTGGTGCAGGCATCCGTGGTTGCGGTGGACGTTGTAGCCATTGCGGTGCCGGCATTGGCTGCATTCTATTTCTATTTAAATTTGGTGCAGGCATCCGTGGTTGCGGTGGACGTTGTGTCCATTGCGGTGCCGGTATCGGTTGCATAGGTCGTTGCACCAACGATGGTGCTTGTTTCTCTTTATCACCCGCTATGTGTGATCGATAAGGTCCGGAAGGTGCAGCAGGCATAGCCACCTGATCTTTTTTATCCACCTCATTATCACTTGCTAACACAGAGGTATGGCCCAGGACCAATAGAATAATTAAGTATTGAAATAACCGGCTATTCTTTTTCATCATCTTTTTTCTCTTGTTTTTGTTCAATGTTTTTCAGCTTAATACCACGACGTTTTTTCTTAGTTGTACGCTTACTGGATGTTTTCTTACTGGCTTTATCTTTAGTTACATTTTCTTTTTTCTCTTTAACTTTTTTTACAACCTTTTCTTTTTTAGTTGATTTCTTTTTATTTGCAGCACCAGTTTTAGCAGAAGCATTCGTATTTTCTGTTTTATTTTTTTCCTTAATCAAGTCTGATTGAGTGGCATCATCTTCTGTAACTGTTTCATTATGTTTAAAACGTTCAATCATATTTTCTATTGTTTCACGCGCCAACATAGTTGCAGCACGTAAAACATTAAAGGCATTAATAAGTTTGCCCCACACTTTTGCCCATAGTGGTGTTGCAGGCACATCAGAAATTATTTTTTCTTTTTTTCCAGGGAAAGGACGATCATTCATTAAATAAAATTGTTTTCCTGCACTTATACATCCCAGCGGAATAACAATAAGTGTTAATATTGTTGCAACCCCGGTACCAAACAATAAACCTGCAGCCATACCCTGAAAAATTGGATCACTAAGAATAGCTGCAGCACCTGCCATTAATGTCAGTGCAGTAATAAAAATAGGACGCATCCTTACCTGGCCTGCAGCAATAACCGCATCAACAACATCTCTTCCTTCAGCAACTTCATTATTCACAAACTCAACAAGCAATATAGAATTTCGAACAATAATTCCTGCCAGAGCGATAAAACCAATCATTGATGTTGCAGTAAACTCAGCACCCAGAATCCAGTGTCCCGGTATAATTCCGATCAGAGTTAGAGGAATCGGTGCCATAATGACAGCCGCAATGGTAAAGTTTTTAAATTCCCAAACGATCAGACCATAGATCAGTACAAGTGCCACCATAAATGCCGCACCCATATCACGGAAGGTTTCATAAGTGACGGTCCATTCACCCGACCATTCAAAACCGGATTGACTATCATCTTCAGGTGGTCCGATTAAACCCCATGGCATACCTGTCATGGTTACACCATCAGGTGTGGTATATTTTTCCAGTTGATCTTCAACCCCATACATACCGTAAATCGGAGCTCCCAATCGCCCTTCCATTTCGCCTGTTACATATTCAATCTGACGTAAATCTTTATGATAAATAATTTCATTCTCAATTCCTTTTTCAAAATGGCCTAACTCAACTAACGGAACTAATGTTCCATCTGAACTCATAATGGGTAAATTCTTTAAACGCGAAATTTGTGAGCGAACTGAAAGTGGAAGCTGTAAAACAATAAAGGTGGGTTCGAGTACAACTCTACGTTTGATATCACCTAACTTATACCCGCCCATTGCCATAGCAAGATTTTGATTAATCACATCAACTGAAATACCACGACGCACAGCCTTCTCGGTATTAACAATAAAACGCCAATATTCATGTGGCTCACTTAAATAATTATCGACATCAACAATGCCCTTTGCCTGTTCAAACATTTTTGTCATATCGCGTGCCGTCTGACGACGCACTTCTGCAGTAGGACCATAAATTTCTGCGACAACAGTTTGTAATACTGGAGGGCCTGGAGGCATTTCAACGATCTGGATACGTGCACCCATTTCTTTTGCAACAGGTGTTAATAAATGGCGAGCATATTCTGCAATAACGTGACTACTGCGTTCACGGTCATCCTTATCCAGCAACATAACCTGAATATCAGCCTGCCAGGATGATTTACGTAAAAAATAATGACGCACCATACCGTTAAAATTAAAGGGTGATGAAGTGCCACTATAAGTTTGTAATGCGGTAACTTCGGGGATTTGTTTTAGTTCACTAACCAGTCTCTGCGCGACATTAGCGGTAACAGGTAAAGCTGTTCCCTCTGGCATATTAATAACAACATTAAACTCTGGCTTGTTATCAAACGGTAACATTTTTACTGTTACGATATTAAAATAGAAAAGTGAGCACGCCAGGAAAGTTGCTGCAATCAAACCATATAAAAACATCAAACCATACGTTCTGTTGTTACAAAGCGGTAACATACAGGGGCGGTATATTTTACCAATCCACTCTCTGACTTTTTCCTCACGTTCTTCTGCTTTACGTAATGCTGATAGTTTTGGTCGCACTCGCATTGCAAACCAGGGAGCAAAAATAAATGCCGCAATAAGAGAGAAGAACATTGCAGATGCACCCAGTACTGGAATGGGTCGCATGTAAGGCCCCATTAATCCACTGACAAATCCCATGGGCAACATTGCAGCAATAATAGCCAGCGTTGCAAGTATCGTAGGATTACCCACTTCACGAACGGCATCAATAGCAATGTTAACTGTAGTTTTACCTGCCTCCAGCCAACGCCGAAAAATATTCTCGACTACAACAGTAGCATCATCAACCAATATACCAATCGAAAATACCAGGGCAAAAAGACTAACCCGATCAATCGTATAATCAATAATCCAGGCAGACCATATTGTAATTAAAACAACAATCGGAATAATAACAACAACAACCGAAGCTGCACGTAAACCCAAACCAATTAAACAAAGAATACTTACCGCAACAGATGCTTCAAGTAAAGCAACTAATAACTCATTAACTTTTTTGTCTGCGCTCTTGCCATAGTCGCGCGTAATTTCAACATTTACATTATCAGGAATTAAATTCCCTTTTAATGTGTTAAGTCGTTTTAAAATATTTTTTGATACGCTAACACCATTTGATCCTATTTTTTTAGCAATCGCAATAGTAACTGCAGCTTCACTATTTGCATTTGTATTTTTATCTGCATATGAAAGTCCACTATCAAAAGTAACATAACGTTTGGTTTCTTCTGGCCCAGAATAAACATAAGCAACATCACGCAAATAAACAGGTATACCATTTCGTACGCCAATCACAAGACGTGCAATTTCCTGAGCATTAGTTAAAAACGAACCCGTATATACTGAAAACGCAAGATTGCCACTTTCAATATTTCCCGCAGACATTTCAGCATTTGCAGTTTTTATAGTTTGTGCAATTTGTGCCAGGGTAATGTCATAACCGGTTAATCTCTCCGGTTTAACTTCTATTCGAATTTGTTCAGAACGCCCGCCAACAACAAAACCTTTACCTGTATTAGGTACTTCTTCCAACCGCTGTAACACATCAAAGGCAAGCGTACGTAAATTACCATCATCAACATCTTTCGACCAAAGTGTTACCGTAACGGTTGGTACATCATCAATGCTGACGGGTTTAACTAATGGCATTGATACACCCGGCGGCATTAAATCAAGATTTGACTGAATTTTGTCATGAACCTTAACAATGGAATGACCCATATCTTCACCAACTTCAAAACGTACAGTAACAACACTACCGCCGCGTTGAGTTGCCGAATAAACATGTCGAACACCCGGTATCTCACTCATGATTCTATTCAGAGGATCAGTTACCAGGCTTGTTACCTGTTTAGATGATGCGCCCGCATACTGAACAAATATATCCACCATCGGCACTGAAATTTTTGGATCTTCCTGACGTGGTGTAAATAACAAACCCAATATACCGATAGCAAGAAATGCCATCATTAACAGCGGCGTTACCGGTGAGTTAATAAACTGTTTAGTAATGCGTCCCGCAATCCCCAAATCAGGATTTAGTTCCTCATCAAAATTATTATTGTTATTTTGTTCGTTCATGCTTTCAATATTTTCCAAATTAATACGTATTGGTAATGCTTATTGAATTTTTTGTTGTGTTTGTTTCACTACACCCGATTGCCAACCCGATGCCATTCCTGCTGTTGGTTGAGCATAAATACGTTCACCTGTTCGTAATCCGGATAAAACAGAAACATTTGTATTGTCGACTGCTTCACCTAAACGTAATAAACGTAATTCAGATTTGTTTTTATCATTGAGAACAAAGACCGCCGGTAAGCTTCCCCGCCACACGACTGCAGTATTTGGAACGACCGGTAAAATATTAACTGGAGCATTAACATCCGGTATCATCACTTCAGCATACATACCTGGCCCACCAGGAATACCTTCGGGTAAATCAAATTTAACGGTGACGGTATGGCGACGGGTGTCAGCCATTGGATAGATTTGTGCAACACGAGCACTAATACGTGTATTACCAACATCAAGTACAGCAGGAACAATCATATTCTGTTTAATACCTGCCATTAAGCGTGCTGGAATTTCTACCTCAATTTGTAAATAACGTGCATCAGCAAATTTAAACAATGCTTGCCCTGGTTGAACCGTATCTCCCACTTCAACCAGTCTCTTTACAACAACACCACTAAAAGGCGCGATGGCTCGGGTATCTCTTAACTTTGCATCAATTTCCTGTAATTGTGATATCGCACCAATCTGTTGACTACGAGCTAAACCCAGTTGGCTATTTTGTGAATAAAGATCTGCCTGTCGATCAAGTAACGGATTACCCATGCCCATTGCACTTCCGAATGGACGGGTGAACATTTGATCAAACATGGAGGGCAATGCCATGCCCGGCATTTTTCCTATATTTCTTGACTGAGGTGACCAGAATTCACGTGAATATTGTACTTGTGCATTTTGAACTGCTGACATCTGACCATTTATATTGGCTACCGCCTGACGACGTCTGGCTTGCAAATCATCATCATCGATTGCAGCAATCACTTGTCCCGGTTGAAACCAGTCACCTTCAATGCCGGCGAGAAACTCAATCCTTCCCGGAACTTGTGCCGTCAAGGTAACTTCCCGCAATGGAACAACAGTTCCACCAATAACAATACTGGTTCCGGTTTTAGTATTTGCAACGGTTATAATTTGAGGCTGTTGTGAATATGCCGCAGGTACCAGATTCTGGTTTTGAAAATTATTATAAGTACGGTTATATCCGTTTGATGAAAAAGGGGCTGCTTGTAACTGACCTGCCAGAATAAGATAAGTCACCATAACAAACCCGTTTATATTAATTATCTGCTTCATTTTATTTATCCCATTCCCTAAATTTCTAAACCCGAGCCATTACAGTAAAACTTTTTAAAAATGGGCCCGCCATACGAGGATCTTTTATCATCGAAACGTAATCACCTTTTTTAAATTTTAATTGGCGTGAGGTATAAGCCATGCCCAGCGCCATCATGCCAGGGGGCTTCTTAAACCATTTTTGCCAATTTTCTTTCGAAGCACGTAAATCCCAATTAAATTCCTGATCAACAAAAATTGTTCCTAAAACCGCTGCGCCTTCTTCAAGAATCAGTACACCTCTCGGTTCATCTTCATTATCAAATCCATAGGCAATCGTGGAGTTAAAACCAATATTAGAAAGCTCATTCGCTAACTCAGGTTCCTTATTCCACTCATTCATCATTTTTTGCATCCATTGCGCAGAAAAAATATCCGCCATCATCGCAACCCCATATTAAAATTTTGCGAATACCCACATTTATTAGAGCAACTGTCATGCCAACACATAACTCATTGTTTTTATTAGCTTTTTATTTTTATTGTTGCATTGAATACACAGGTGCAACACTTAGTTTATAGTGATAAACCATTGATTTTATTTGGTTTATTATGGAATTAAAGGCTTGCAACACGTTGCGCAACAATAAAGACTTGCAACAAGGCTACAAAAACCGGCATTATAATAGGGATATGGATGAAAACAGCCTTACACCTATTCTTGAAGCTATCGTTTCATATATTGATGAAGGCGTTATCATTGCCGATCCCACTGGCCATGTGATTTATCAGAATCCTTCAGCTATGGAATTTTTTGACACGAATAATGAGCCACTCACTCACCTCAGAGAGATTGGCAGCTTCAATTTACAAAAAACGATGCTCCGCGCTGCTATCGATGCGGGTGAAATGGATGCCGCAGGCAGACCTACTGGTCAATTTGTGCGATTTGAACACAAGGTAAAAGTTAAGAATAACTACCGCTATTTACAATTCCATTGTGGATTGATTAATACTACCGTCAAATTTGAAAGACTCCGTTTAATCATGATTAGGGACAAAACTGATCAGCGCCGCCTTGAAGCTGTTTTTGATCCTTCATTGCAGGAAATGTCTACCAATGATCCACGTATGTTGGAAATACTTAATCGTATTCAGCAAATTGCGCCAACCGATGCCTCGTTATTATTACAAGGTGAATCTGGTACGGGTAAAACACAATTAGCCAGAATGATTCATCGTTTTAGCCTCCGTTCACACATGCCATTTGTTGAAGTCAACTGTGCTGCAATCCCTGAATCATTAATTGAATCCGAATTATTCGGCCACGTTAAAGGCGCCTTCACCGGTGCTAGTCAGGAACGAATCGGGCGATTTCAGGCGGCACACAAAGGCACATTGTTTCTTGATGAAATCAGCGAAATACCATTGCACCTACAAGCCAAACTTTTACGCGCAGTGCAAGATCAGGAATTTGAAATGGTTGGCTCGGATAAAACCATACAGGTTGATGTAAGAATTATTTCTGCATCAAATCGTAATTTAAAAGATATGGTCAACAATGATGAGTTTCGTGCAGATCTGTTTTATCGCCTCGCGGTCATTCCATTAACTATTCCTTCTTTACGGAAACGTCCCGGTGATATACCTGTATTAATTGATCACTTTTGCAAACGATTGGATCAACGAGGCTATAACACAATGAATCTTGAATGTAGTAACGAAGCAATGCGTTTAATGATGGACTATCCCTGGCCGGGTAATGTTCGTGAACTGGAAAATGCTATTGAACATGGCGTTATTTGCGTAACAGGAGATCAGGTTGGTATAGAAAGTTTACCGCAAGATATTCGTGAGTATCAGCAAAGTGATTTATTAGATAAAGAAAATTTATCTCAAGATAGAAGAGAAGAAGATAAATTTCGAAGGAATATTGAAGCAGCACTAAAACAATGTCGCGGCAATAAAGCCAAAGCGGCACAATTACTTGGTATTGATCGCTCTACACTCTGGCGTCGAATGCAAAAATTGAATATAAGTTAGTACTGTTAGCTCAGATCAAAACAAGATTATCCCGGTGGATTAATTCAGCATCATCAACATAACCTAAAATAGATTCAATCTCTTTGCTTGGCTTGCCTTTAATTTTTTCCACATCACCGGTATTATAATTCACTAAGCCACGTGCAATTTCTTTTCCATCGCAAGTAACGCAGCTAACAATTTCACCGCGACTAAACTCACCTTGCACATCACTCACACCCACAGCTAATAAACTACTACCTGACTCGCAGAGTTTTTTTACCGCACCATTATCAAGAATTAATTTTCCATAAATTTGTAAATGTCCTGCCAACCATTGTTTTCGAGCAGCAACAGGTGTTTGCTCTGCATAAAGCAATGTGCCTAAATCTTCACCGGCAAATAAACGCTGAATAATTTTTTCTTCATTTCCAGCGGCTATCAGTGTTGATGTTCCTGAACGAGCGGCCAGTTTTGCAGCGCTTACTTTTGTCGCCATACCACCTCGACCAAACGTTCCCGCTCCACCTTCCGCCATTTCTGCTAACGAATTATCATTAGCCGATGCTTCAGAAATTAATTTAGCATCTTTATGCTCACGCGGATTGCGATCAAACAAACCACTTTGATCCGTTAGTATAAGCAAGGTGTCCGCTTCAATAAGATTTGCAACCAACGCAGCAAGGTTATCATTATCACCAAAGCGAATTTCGTCTGTTACTACAGTATCATTCTCATTAATAACAGGAATAACCCCTAAATCAAGCAAGCTGCGCACAGTATTACGCGCATTCAAATAACGTTGACGGTTAGATAAATCATCATGTGTTAAGAGTATTTGCGCAGTATGTAAATCATATTTTGAAAATTCAGATTCATAGGATTGAATCAAGCCCATTTGGCCCACTGCTGCTGCTGCCTGCAACTCATGTAAAGAACCAGGACGTTTTGTTAGGCCTAAGCGACACATTCCTTCAGCCACTGCACCCGAAGAAACAAGAACAACTTCAATTCCATTTTTCCGTAATGCAGAAATTTGTTTTACCCACAGAGCAATACCAGCTACATTTAAACCGGCACCATCATTAGTTAACAATGCACTGCCAATTTTTATAACACAGCGTTTAGTTTTTTTTATGTGGTCGCGTTTGTTCATAATAATTATATTAACTTTTATTCTTCTGGTATTTTTTCTTTTTTTACTTCAACTTCATTTTTATCTTCAGATAATGCGAGTTCTTTTTGTTCGTCGACATAATCCATAATATTGAAACACAATTCCTGCGTACCTTGTTTGCTAACGGCTGAAATTTTAAAAACCTTCCCTTCCCAGTCCAGACGTTTAACCAAATCATCGCAAATTTGTTCGCGCTCATCCTCAGGCAATAAGTCTATTTTATTGATCACTAACCAACGCTCATAGTCTGCCAGCTCTGGACTAAAGCGAACCATTTCTTTTTCAATGATCCGGATCGCCTCTAGTGGATCCTCACTTTCATCTGGCGGCGCTATATCAACAAGATGTAATAATAAACGAGTGCGTGATACATGTTTTAAAAACTGAATGCCCAAACCGGCACCATCTGCCGCGCCTTCAATAATACCGGGAATATCCGCAACAACAAAACTGCGGCTAACATCAACACTCACCACACCTAAATTCGGATGAAGCGTAGTAAAAGGATAGTTTGCTACTTTTGGTCGTGCCCCTGATACCGAACTTATAAGGGTTGATTTACCCGCATTAGGTAAACCCAATAAACCCACATCGGCTAACACTTTCATTTCCATTTTTAATGTTCGCGCTTCACCCGGCGTTCCCGGTTTTGCCTGACGCGGAGCACGGTTGGTACTGCTTTTATAACGTACATTACCGATACCATGGAAGCCACCTTTAGCAACACATAATACTTGCTCATGCGCAGTAACATCACCAATTTGTTCTTCCGTTTCTTCGTCAAAAACCATCGTACCAAGTGGAACTTTAATATAAAGATCGTCACCACTTTTACCGGTCATACGACGCCGACCACCGGTGCCACCACTTTCTGCTCTGTATTGACGTGAATAACGAAAATCAACCAGTGTATTTAAATTAACATCACCAATTAAAAAGACACTACCACCATCGCCTCCGTCGCCACCATCAGGGCCACCGAGTTCGATATATTTTTCGCGACGAAAACTAACAATGCCGTTACCGCCCTTGCCTGCTTGTACTTTTATTGTTGCTTCATCTACGAATTTCATTTCACGTACCTAAAATCAAAATCTTGAACCACAAAGGTCTCAGGGGTACACAGAGAAATCAAAAAATAAAATTAATTATTTTTCCTCTGTGTACCTCCGTGTCCTCCGCGGTGAAATGTCTTATGTCTTTAAACAAAAAACCCCGTCACAAAGGACGGGGTGTTTCATTTATAAGATTGTTAGCTTGATTACTCAGCAGGAACAATACTCACAAATGAACGCATCTTCGGTCCTTTCTTTTGGAAAAGAACAACACCATCCGCTTTAGCAAAAAGTGTATCATCTTTACCAATACCAACGTTCTTACCAGGATGAACCTTAGTACCACGCTGACGAATTAAAATGTTACCTGCTAATACGCTTTCACCACCAAAACGTTTAACACCAAGGCGTTTGGATACGGAATCGCGTCCGTTATTAGTACTACCACCTGCTTTCTTATGAGCCATTGTATTACCTCAATCTTTCTGAATTACTTGGCAGAAATGCCAGTAATTTCGATTTCTGTATAGGACTGACGATGTCCTTGTGTTGTACGAGAATGCTTACGACGACGAAATTTGATGATGCGGATTTTTTTACCGCGACCAACACTTTTCACTTTAGCAGTGACTTTACCGCCCTTTACATAAGGCGCGCCGATTTTAATATCGTCGCCATTGGCAACCATCAGTACTTTATCTATTTCAAGTGAAGCACCTTCTTCAAGACCCAGTTTTTCTACTTTAAGATACTGACCTTCAGTCACTCGATACTGTTTACCACCGGTTTCAATTACCGCGTACATGTCTTTCTCCAAACTCTAATGATATTTGCTTGAATTTAAACGCAAAACAAAGAAAACCGCGCCTAAATCTCTAAATCTGTTGCTGTATCCGAAAACGACAAATGTCATCAAATACAGGGACGCGAATTTTAGCCGTTCCCCCCCTGCTGGTCAAAGGATTTTTGCTTAAATTTCACCTATTTGCGCGAATTATTGACATCCTTATTATATAGGACTGCTTGACAGCAATAGGTGTGCCCCCTAGCATGCACGCTGTTTGATAGAATACGACAAAAGCTCATGACTATTACCACTATTGACCAGATAAGCCAGCTCATTACGGATGACATGGACAAGCTTAATGCCTGTATCCAGGCACGCTTGTATTCTGAGGTGGTGCTGATCAATCAAATTGGTAGCCATATCATTAATAGCGGCGGCAAACGTCTACGCCCCATCATTCACCTGTTAAGCGCCAAAGCACTCTCCTACAATGGCTCACAACACATTGATTTATCTGCAATTATTGAATTTATCCACACCGCCACCCTGCTTCATGACGATGTGGTGGATAGCTCCGATTTACGTCGTGGCCAGGATACCGCAAATGCCTTGTGGGGCAATGCAGCCAGTGTCTTAGTCGGGGATTTCCTCTATTCCCGCGCCTTCGAAATGATGGTTGAAATCGACCGTATGCAAATTATGGGGATTTTGTCCAAAGCCACCAACACCATTGCCGAGGGCGAAGTGCTGCAATTGCTCAATTGCCATGATCCCGACACCACAGAAGAACGCTATCTTGAAGTTATTCATAGTAAAACGGCTAAATTGTTCGAATCAGCCTCTGAGCTGGCAGCCGTCATTTGTGACCGCCCAGCAAATGAACAACAAGCCATGGCGAAATATGGCATGCATTTAGGCTGCGCTTTTCAATTGGTTGACGACGTCCTCGACTACACCTCCTCAGCAGAAGACATGGGCAAAAACCTGGGAGATGACCTTGCCGAAGGCAAACCCACCTTACCGCTCATTTATGCCATGCGAAATGGCACGAGCGAGCAAGCAAAAATGATTCGTGAAGCCATCGAAAATGGTGGTTTGGATAAAATAGATGAAATTCATAAGGTTATTCATAGCTCAGGCGCCATCGATTACACCTCAGACTGCGCAAAAAATGAAGCCCTGCAAGCCATAGCAGCGCTCGATTTCTTAACCGATTCAACCTACAAAGATGCATTAATTTTCCTTGCTAATTTCTCAGTTGATCGCAATCACTGAGCTACGGTTGTACGATTTTTCAATTTTAATATTTCTAAATAAAAAGCCCCTGAATCAGGGGCTTTTTATTTTTTGCTCTATGAACTATATCAATCCTTAGAACGGTATATCGTCATCAAAATCATTATTTGCCGGTGCAGGTGCTGCTTGAGCCGGAGCAGATTGAGGTGCGGATTGTGCTGGTGCACCTTGATTTTGGTTCTGATTAAAGTCACTGCTACCACCGCCACGAGAATCTAACATTTGCATTTCATTGGCAATAATTTCAGTGGTCCAGTTATCTTTACCATTTTTATCCTGCCATTTACGCGTTTGCAGTTTGCCTTCAATATAAACCTTGGAGCCTTTTTTCAAGTACTCGCCAACAATCTCTGCTAAACGACGAAAGAAAACGACTCGATGCCATTCTGTTTTATCGACCTGCTCACCGGTATTTTTATCTTTCCAGCTTTCACTGGTAGCAATGGTCACATTGGCAACCGCATTGCCATTAGGCATGTATTTTACTTCCGGATCTTGACCTAAATTACCAATTAAAATTACTTTGTTCACTCCCCTGGCCATACTTTTCTCTCCAATTTTATTCTTAAATTCTATTAATGTTTTTGCTTAATCTTCCGCTACTGCAAACCGATGTAACTCGTCCATATTAACCTTTTGCTTATCAATTTTTAGATAGGCCACGCCATCCTCAACAATGACGGTAACATCAACAACACCGGTAACTTGAGACAAACCTTTTATAATATTTTGCGCTTCTTTTTCTGTTACTTCACCCACATTTAATAAATAACTGGTGAAAAAATGCGGTTTTTTCATAGTAATGGCTAAACCAGCCCAAATAATAAGTAACACAACATTAAATATCATTACGCCATTTACGCCATAAAACTCACTTAATGTTCCGCCGGTTAAGCCACCTAAAAATATGCCTAAAAACTGCGAGGTGGAATAAGCTCCCATCGCGGTACCTTTATGCGCTGCCGGCGCCAATTTGGCGACCAGTGATGGCATACTCGCTTCCAGCAAATTAAACGCCGAGAAGAACAACCATAACACGATAGCGGATCCTACCAAAGAATCAGTAAACCATGGCAAGCCTAGCTGGCTGAAAGTTAAAATAGTGATAGCGCCAATAAGTACTTGTTTTATCTTCTGTTTTTTTTCTGCCAGAATAATAAAAGGCACCATGGTCAGAGCGCCAAAAAATAAAGCCGGTAAATAAAGTTGCCAATGCTGTTCAAGCGCAAAACCAAGCTGATCGCTTAAAATTCCCGGCATCACTATGAACATGCTGATCAAAATAAAGTGCAGAATAAAAATACCGGCATCTAAACGCAGTAATTGGGGATCGGCAAAAGCCTGACGGAACCAACTCAGCTCCACTTCAGCATCACGATGAAAACGGCTCAATACTGGCGTGGGTACCCAAAATTTGGCCACCACAATTCCAAGCAACGCTAGAATAGCTGTAATCCAGAAAATACCATTAAGGCCAACCCAGCCATGTAAAATCGGCGCTAAAACCATTGCCAAAGCAAATGACAAACCGATACTCATACCAATGAAAGCCATTACTTTAATACGGTGCTCTTCTCGCGTGAGATCAGCGGCTAACGCCATTATAGTACCGGCAATCGCACCAGAACCTTGTAACGCACGACCAACAATGACCCCTGTAATCGAGTCAGACAGCGCCGCGACAACACTGCCAATAACAAAAATAATTAAACCACCAATAATGACCGGTTTGCGGCCAATATGATCGGACAACATACTGAGCGGAATCTGAAAAACAGCCTGAGTTAGGCCATATACCCCAATAGCCAAGCCCGCTAAAGTAGGTGAAAAACCATCAAGATCTTTTGCAATGACAGCAAAAATGGGCAAAATCATAAATAACCCCAACATACGTGAGGCGAAAATAGCCGATAGCGACATCGCCACACGTTTTTCAATTGAAGTCATATTTTCCTGATTAAGGGGCATATCGTATCTATCCAGTTGCCTTGCGTGCAACTGCTCAAAATTTATTTATTAGAATTTTTCCTATCAGGACAGGAAACGCGTATATTAGCAGGTTGCCCGATTAAACAAACAAGAAAACGAAAAATTAATGGATACGATTCATATACGCGGTGCTCGCACCCACAACTTAAAAAATATTGATATTGATTTGCCGCGTGACAAGCTTATTGTCATTACCGGGCTTTCTGGCTCAGGTAAATCATCGCTGGCCTTTGATACTATTTATGCTGAAGGTCAACGTCGTTATGTTGAATCTTTATCTGCTTATGCCCGCCAGTTTCTTTCGGTTATGGAAAAGCCGGATGTCGATCATATTGAAGGACTATCTCCCGCTATTTCAATCGAGCAGAAATCAACCTCACACAATCCACGTTCCACCGTCGGCACCATCACCGAAATTTACGATTATTTACGCTTATTGTTTGCTCGTGCCGGCGAACCTCGTTGTCCCGATCATGACATTGTTTTAAATGCACAAACTATTAGCCAAATGGTTGACCACATTCTTGAGTTACCTGAAGGCACTAAACTCATGTTACTGGCGCCCCTGGTTGAAGGGCGCAAAGGTGAACATGAGCAGGTTTTTGATACTTTACGAGCCGAAGGATTTATTCGCGCTCGTATCGATAGCAAAGTGATTGAGCTGGATCAAATTGAAAAACTGGACAGAAAAAAGAAACACACGATTGAAGCCGTTGTTGATCGCTTTAAAGTCCGTGAAGATATTAAAACTCGACTAGCGGATTCTATTGAAACGGTCTTAAAACTCTCCGATGGTGTACTTCGAGTTAGCTACATGGATGACGTTAAGCAAGCAGATATCGTCTTCTCTGCTAAATTTGCCTGCTCAGAATGTGGGTACTCACTTACTGAATTAGAACCACGCACCTTCTCTTTTAATAATCCTGCTGGCGCATGCCCGGGGTGTGATGGCCTTGGCGTACAGGAGTTTTTTGACCCAAAACGTGTGGTTGTGCAAGCGGATGCTGCGCTCTCCGGTGGAGCGATACGCGGCTGGGATCGACGTAATGTCTATTACTACCAAATGCTATTGTCCTTATCTCAACACTACAAATTTGATATGGATATGCCCTTTGAAGACCTCAAAAAAGATATTCAACAACTTATTCTTTATGGCAGTGGCGATGAAATCATTGAATTTACTTACAACAATGACCGTGGCAATAAAAAAGTAAAGGAACACACTTTTGAAGGCATTATTCCCAACATGCACCGCCGCTACCACGATACCGATTCCAGTGTAGTACGTGAAGAGCTAGCCAAATACATGAACCAGCAACCGTGCCCCAACTGTAATGGAGAACGTCTTAATAGAGCAGCACGTCATGTCTATATCGCTGAACAAACTTTGCCACAAATAACGGCTATGCCGATTGACACTGCAGCTGATTTTTTCAAAAACTTAAAGCTACCCGGTAAGCGCGGCGAAATCGCTAAAAAAATTGTTAAAGAAATAAATCAACGACTCGAATTTCTTATTAATGTTGGCCTGGATTATCTCAACCTCAGTCGTGGTGCACATACTTTATCGGGAGGTGAAGCCCAGCGCATTCGTCTTGCCAGCCAAATTGGTGCCGGCCTGGTGGGCGTGATGTATGTTTTAGATGAACCCTCAATCGGTTTACACCAGCGTGATAATACTCGCTTGTTGAGTACACTCACCTACCTTCGAGATATAGGAAATACGGTTATCGTGGTAGAACATGATGAAGAAGCTATTATGATGGCCGATCATGTTGTTGATATTGGTCCTGCTGCAGGTATTCACGGCGGTGAAATTATTGCACAAGGCACTCCTGCAGATATATTAGCCAATCCGGCGTCACTAACTGGACAATACTTGTCCGGCAAAAAATGTATAAAAATCCCACAACAAAGAACGCCTGTTGATCCAGAGCGTCAACTTAAAATCCGTGGAGCTTCCGGAAACAACTTACACAATATTGATATTGATATTCCTATTGGTTTAATGACCGCCATTACCGGCGTTTCAGGCTCAGGTAAATCGACACTTATTAATGACACTTTATACCGACATGCCGCAGTCGAAATTAATTCTGCATCCACACCACCGGCGCCGTGTGAAAAGATTATTGGCCTTGGCCAATTTGATAAAGTCGTCGATATTGATCAAAGTCCTATAGGCCGAACTCCTCGTTCAAACCCTGCTACATACACAGGTTTATTTACACCTATTAGAGAACTGTTTGCTGCAACACCTGAAGCACGTGCTCGTGGTTATACTCCCGGACGTTTTAGTTTCAACGTTAAAGGTGGTCGATGTGAAGCTTGCCAGGGTGACGGTGTTATAAAAGTTGAAATGCACTTCTTGCCCGACATTTATGTGCCGTGTGATATTTGTCATTCAAAACGTTATAACCGCGAAACACTGGAAATAAAATTCAAAGGCAAGAACATCTATGAAATTCTGGACATGACCATTGAAGATGCCGTTATTTTCTTTGATGCCATTCCCGTTGTTAAACGTAAACTACAAACCTTGATGGATGTGGGGCTCACCTATATTCGCCTGGGCCAGAATGCCACCACCTTATCCGGTGGTGAAGCGCAGCGGGTTAAATTATCGCGAGAACTGTCAAAACGAGATACCGGTAACACCCTGTATATTCTAGATGAACCCACAACCGGTTTACATTTTCACGACATTGAACAGTTGCTTGCGGTATTACATCGCTTACGTGACCACGGTAATACCCTTGTGGTGATCGAACATAATCTTGATGTAATCAAAACCTGTGACTGGATTATCGACATGGGGCCAGAAGGTGGCAACAAAGGTGGCACTATTGTTGTTTGTGGCACTCCCGAAGACGTTGCCGACTGTAAGGAATCGTATACAGGACATTACCTAAAACCTATGCTGGAAAAGGCTAAATAATAAGAGCTTATTGCAGGTTGGTTCCGGCACTTTGTTCCTTGAACCAACCTACTTATTTAATTAGCTAAATTTAGGCACAAAAAAACCGGACAATGTCCGGTTTTTTTAATCGTTACAAGCTACTTTATTCTACAGTTGCAACTTCTTCTGTTGTTTCTGCTACAGCTTCAACGATTGGACGGTCGACCAGCTCAACGTAAGCCATTGGTGCTTTGTCACCGGTACGGAAACCACATTTCAAAACACGCAGGTAACCACCTGGACGTTCTGCATAACGAGGCCCGAGTACTGTGAACAATTTCGTTACCGCATCACGATCACGTAAACGTGAGTATGCTAAACGACGATTTGCAACAGAATCCACTTTAGCTAGCGTGATTAACCTTTCTGCAACACCACGTAATTCTTTTGCTTTTGCAACGGTGGTACGAATCAGTTCATGATCAAACAAAGATACAGACATGTTTTTAAACATGGCTTTACGATGTGAACTATTACGGTTTAATTGACGACCGCTATGACGATGACGCATGGTTTTATACCCTTAAAAATTCTTAAAATTTAAAATCACCAAACAACGGTTTCTTTTCTTCTTCTGCTTTAGTACGAAGAATCGCTGGAGGCCAATTTTCTAAACGCATTCCAAGAGATAAGCCTCTGGAAGCCAATACATCTTTGATTTCAGTTAATGATTTCTTACCTAAGTTAGGCGTTTTCAATAACTCAACTTCAGTACGCTGAATTAAATCACCGATGTAGTAAATTTGTTCTGCTTTTAAGCAGTTTGCTGAACGAACAGTCAATTCAAGATCATCAACTGGACGCAGTAGAACTGGGTCAATATCGGGTTCTTGCTCAGCTGGCTCTTCGTTTTCAGTACTACGTAAGTCAACAAATGCAGCTAACTGCTCTTGTAAGATCGTTGCAGCATTACGAATAGCGGCTTCAGGATCAATGGTACCGTTTGTTTCTAACTCAATGATGAGTTTATCCAGATTAGTACGCTGCTCAACACGTGCGCTATCAACAATATAGTTCACTTTATGAATTGGACTAAAAGTCGCATCTAATTGTAAACGACCAATTGGACGATCTTCGTCTTCATCGGTGATACGAGCAGTTGAAGGCTCATAACCACGTCCTTTAACAACTTTTAATGTCATATTAAAATCACTGGCTTTAGTAATATTTGCAATTACATGGTCAGGATTAATACATTCAACATTATGATCAAGCTGAATGTCACCAGCAGTAACAACACAAGGACCTTTTTTACTGATGGTTAATGAAGTTTCCGTCGCAGTTTCCATGCGAAGCGCTACACCTTTAAGGTTCAGCATGATGTTTACAACATCTTCCTGCACGCCATCCATAGTCGTATATTCATGTAACACCCCATCAATTTCTACTTCAACAATGGCACAACCTGACATTGAAGAAAGTAAAATACGACGTAATGCGTTACCTAATGTATGGCCAAATCCGCGTTCTAAAGGTTCTAAAGTAACCTTGGCATGGCTATCGTTAATTTGCTGTATATCCACTATACGTGGTGTCAGAAATTCTTGTTCTGAGGCCTGCATGTGTTGTCCTCTATAAATCCAGTTTAAATACGTTAATACTGTAGTATGTTAAATATTCCAGTGTTACTTGGAGTACAGTTCTACAACCAAATGTTCGTTGATGTCTGCTGACAAATCCGTACGTTCAGGAACATTTTTAAAGATACCTGATAGTTTAGATGCATCGACATCTAACCAATCAACAATGCCGCGTGTTTGTGCAGCATCCATAGAGCCTTTAATGCGCAATTGGCTTTTCGAATTTTCATTAATCGCAATAACATCACCCGCTTTTACTTTAATTGAAGGGATGTTTGATTTAATACCATTCACAGTAATCGCTTTATGACGAACAAGTTGACGTGCTTCTGAACGAGATGCACCAAAACCCATACGATAAACAACATTATCCAAACGTGTTTCTAAAAGTTGTAACAAGTTAGTACCTGTTGAACCTTTTACACGATCAGCTGTTTTGTAGTAGCTACGGAATTGACCTTCAAGGACACCGTAAGTACGACGTAATTTTTGTTTTTCACGTAACTGAGTAGCGTAATCAGAGTTACGACTACGACGTTGACCGTGTTGACCTGGAGGAAATGGACGATTTTCCATCGCGCATTTACTACCGAAACATTTTTCGCCTTTTAAGAAAAGCTTTTCGCCTTCACGACGACATAAACGACATTTAGAACCTAGATAGCGTGCCATGATAGTCTCCCGTTATACGCGACGTTTTTTCGGAGGACGACAGCCATTATGTGGAATCGGCGTCACATCTGAAATATTTGTAATTTTAAAACCAGTAGAGTTTAAAGCGCGGACGGCTGATTCACGACCAGGACCCGGACCTTTAACATTTACTTCTAAATTCTTCATGCCAAATTCTTTGGCCATAATTCCGCAACGCTCTGCTGCAATCTGAGCTGCAAATGGCGTACTTTTACGTGAGCCACGGAAACCAGAACCACCCGCAGTAGCCCAGCAAAGAGCATTACCCTGACGGTCCGTAATTGTAATAATGGTGTTATTAAAAGAAGCGTGAATATGTGCGATACCGTCTGCAATATCCTTTTTAACCTTCTTCTTGGTACGACCTGATGTTTTGGCTGCCATAATATTTATTAAAACCTTAAATTAAAAACTTAGCGTTTGATTGGTTTGCGTGGTCCCTTACGGGTACGTGCATTCGTTTTAGTGCGTTGTCCACGAAGTGGTAAACCACGACGATGACGAATACCACGATAAGTACCTAAATCCATTAAACGTTTGATATTCATGGAAATTTCACGGCGCAAATCACCTTCAATAGTGAATTTAGCAACCTCAGTACGCAGGTTTTCAACCTGACCTTCATCGAGATCTTTA
>JAUWUS010000096.1 GCA_030617815.1 Gammaproteobacteria bacterium | reverse complement strand
GTGAATGCTGAGAGGTAATCATCACCCATTGAAAGTTTACGTAGCCGCCCTACGGGTACGGTTAATGTCCCTGTAACCGCAGCAGGTGTGAGCTCTTTAATAGTCACAGCCGGTTCATTGGCAACCACTTTAACCCAGTCATTATGACTTGCTAAAATATCGTGAATTTCATCCATCGGTACATTCTGTTTCATTTTGATTGTCAAGGCTTGTGAATGACAACGCATTGCACCGATACGTACACATAAACCATCAATAGGAACAGGGTTACTGGAACGACCTAAAATTTTATTGGTTTCAACTTGTGCTTTCCATTCTTCTTTAGTCTGACCGCTATCACGAGGCACATCGATCCAGGGAATTAAACTTGCAGCAAGAGGCGCTGGCCATTGTTCCGTGGGATATGCATCGCTACGAATAAAATCAGTAACACTTTTATCAATATCAAGAATCGCAGTAGCAGGATCATCATTCATCACTTTAACGTTATCGTTGATTGCACCCATTTGCCGAATTAACTCACGCATATTTTTTGCACCCGCACCTGATGCTGCCTGATACGTCATGGGTGTGATCCATTCAACTAAATCTTTTTCAAATAATCCACCGACCGCCATCAACATTAAGCTTACTGTGCAATTACCGCCCACGAATGTTTTAGTTCCATTCGCCAGACCATCTTTAATAACATATTTATTAACAGGATCCAGTACAATGATGCTTTCGTCGACCATGCGTAAAGATGATGCGGCATCAATCCAGTAACCATCCCAACCCGCTTGTCGTAAGTCTTTGTATACCTCATTGGTATAATCACCACCCTGACAAGTGATAATTACATCCATGGCTTTCAGCTCATTAATATCTTTAGCATCTTTTAATGCTGCAACATCTTTTCCCACATTAGGACCGGCTTGTCCTGCTTGTGATGTAGTAAAAAAAACTGGTTCTATATCGTTAAAATCATTTTCGTCGCGCATGCGTTGCATAAGGACTGAACCTACCATGCCGCGCCAACCTACAAACCCTACTCTTTTCATTTTTCTAATCCTTGTAATTAATTCGATTAAAGCGCAGCGACTACTGCATCACCCATTTCTGAGGTGCTAACTTGCTTCATACCATCCGAATAAATATCTGCAGTACGTAATTTTTGATCGAGCACTTTATCTACAGCCTTTTCTATTCTGTCTGCCATTGCACTTTCATCAAGTGAATAACGTAACATCATGGCAACAGATAAAATCGTCGCTAATGGGTTTGCTATATTTTGTCCTGCTATATCAGGCGCAGATCCATGAATGGGTTCATACATCCCCTGTCCTTTTGCGTTCAATGATGCTGATGGCAACATACCAATTGAACCCGTTAACATTGCCGCGCAATCAGAAAGAATATCACCAAACATATTTGTTGTAACCATTACGTCAAACTGTTTTGGTGCGCGCACTAATTGCATCGCTGCGTTATCAACATACATGTGTGATAACTCAATATCTTTATTATCTTCATGTAACTCGTTAACAACATCACGCCACATTTCTGTTACTTCTAAAACATTTGCTTTATCAACTGAACAAACGCGACTATCACGCTTACGAGCAATATCAAATGCAACTTCTGCGATACGTTTAACTTCAGACTCTTTATAAACTAAGGTGTTATAACCTTGACGTTCACCATTTTCTAAAATACGCACACCGCGAGGTTCACCAAAATATATACCGCCGGTTAGCTCTCGCACAATCATAATGTCTAAACCTGAAACGATTTTAGGTTTAAGTGACGATGCGTTAGCAAGTTGTGGATAAAGAATTGCAGGACGCAAGTTTGCAAATAAATCTAATTCAGCACGTAAACCTAATAAACCTTTTTCAGGACGTACCGCAATGTCCAGTGATTCCCATTTATAACCACCTACTGCACCTAATAAAATAGCATCGGATTCTTTAGTGAGCTTTAATGTCTCTGTTGGTAATGGTGAACCTGTTTCATCATAGGCTGTTCCACCAACCAGCCCTTGTTCCATTTCAACATCTAAGCCATGAGTTTTTAAAGCTTCAATTACTTTAACGGCTTCAGCAACAATCTCTTGTCCAATACCATCACCCGGTAAAACTGCAATTTTTTTTGTCATAATTTTAATACTCTATATTTATTTAAATAACCATGGTGCTTCAGCGCTACGACGTTGTTCGTAGGTTTTTATGTCATCAACATGTTGCATAGTTAAACCAATATCATCCAACCCATTTAACAAACGGTGTTTACGAAACTCATCAATTTCAAAAGAAATAGTGGTTCCATCTGCTTTTGTAATTGTTT
This sequence comes from Gammaproteobacteria bacterium, assembly GCA_030617815.1. Lineage (GTDB taxonomy): Bacteria > Pseudomonadota > Gammaproteobacteria > UBA6429 > Thiohalophilaceae > JAGLTQ01. The sequence goes on along the minus strand of JAUWUS010000096.1, from coordinate 4,221 downwards.
GTTTTTCTAAATCAACATTCAGCTCATAACCTTCATTAACAGCAACATCATTAAATAATTCATCAATAATATTTGCATCTAACTTGATTAACAAAATGCCATTTTTAAAACTATTACTAAAAAAGATATCAGCAAAACTCGGCGCAATAATAACCTGAAAACCATAATCCAATAGTGCCCATGGTGCATGTTCACGGCTTGAGCCACAACCAAAGTTTTCACGCGCAATTAATATTTTTGCACCCTGATAACGAGACTGGTTTAAAACAAACTCTTCATTTAATGGACGACCGCTGTTATCCATACCCGGTTCACCCTGATCCAGATAACGCCACTCATCAAATAAGTTTGGGCCAAAACCACTGCGTTTAATTGATTTCAAAAACTGTTTTGGAATAATGGCATCAGTATCAACATTAGGTCGATCCATAGGAGCCACGATTGCTTTTAAATTTGTAAATTTTTCCATAATGTATTGACCTACAATTCGTTTACATCAACAAAATGACCTTTAATCGCAGCAGCAGCTGCCATTGCCGGACTCACTAAATGAGTCCGTCCACCTTGACCTTGCCTGCCTTCAAAGTTTCTATTTGAAGTTGAAGCACAACGTTCTTGTGGTTCTAATCGATCTGCATTCATAGCCAAACACATCGAACAACCTGGTTCACGCCATTCAAAGCCGGCTTCGATAAAAATTTTATCCAAACCTTCTTTTTCAGCTTGTTGTTTAATTAAACCCGAACCCGGTACAACCAATGCTAATTTAATATTGCTCGCGACTTTACGTCCTTTAGCAATTTCTGCTGCGGCACGCATGTCTTCAATACGTGAATTTGTGCATGAACCAATAAACACTTTATCAACTTTGATTTCATTCATTGGTGTGTTCGCGGTTAAACCCATATAGCTTAATGCGGCGATCATACCTTCACGTTTTACATCATCTTTTTCGTTGGCTGGATCAGGTACCTGACTGTCAATACTCACTACCATTTCAGGTGATGTCCCCCACGTCACTTGCGGTTTAATACTTTCGGCATCAATATTTACAACCGTATCAAATTTTGCATCTGCATCGCTGCGTAAATCATTCCATGCTGCAACAGCTTGATCCCAGGTGTCTGCTTTCGGTGCGTACGGACGACCTTCAACGTAATCAATGGTTTTTTGATCAACCGCTATCATGCCAGCACGAGCTCCGGCTTCAATCGCCATATTACAAACGGTCATGCGCCCTTCCATCGAAAGTGTACGTATCGCTTCTCCACCAAATTCAATTGCGTAACCTGTTCCACCGGCTGTACCGATTTCACCAATAACCGCTAACACAATATCTTTTGCGGTGATGCCAGTGTTCACTTTGCCATTAACACTGACTAACATCGTTTTTGATTTTGCCTGAATCAAACATTGGGTTGCCATCACGTGCTCAACTTCCGAGGTGCCAATGCCGTGCGCCAACGCACCAAATGCACCATGGGTAGAAGTATGTGAGTCACCGCACACTACTGTCATCCCCGGTAAGGTTGCGCCCTGTTCAGGACCAATTACATGCACAATACCCTGACGAATATCATCCATTTTAAATTCGGTTATACCAAACTCGCTGCAATTTTTATCTAGCGTTTCAACTTGTAAACGTGCAACCGGATCTTCTATGCCTTCAATACCCTGACTACGATTAGTTGTTGGCACATTGTGATCCGGTGTCGCCAAATTAGCATCAACACGCCATAATTTGCGCCCGGCCAAACGCAAACCTTCAAAAGCCTGTGGCGAGGTCACTTCATGCACTAATTGACGATCAATATATAAGAGTGCCGTGCCGTCACCGTTGTCACGCACCACATGTTGATCCCAAATCTTCTCGTACAAGGTCTTGCCAGTCATTATTTATTCCTTTTTCAGATACGGCAAATATAGACCCATTTAAACTATTACACAAATTCATTATTTTCATATAAACTATTCCAAATAGTTATACCAAAAGGATGGAATTATGGATATCCCAAATCTCACTGCTTTTATCGCCGTAGCTGATGTAGGCTCATTTTCTGCTGCCTCCGAGCACCTTTATCTGACTCAGCCGGCCATCAGTAAGCGCGTTTCAGCCTTAGAAACAGAACTTGATATTCAATTATTTGACCGTATTGGTCGTAAAATCACCTTAACGGAAGCCGGAACGGCTCTATTGCCTCGCGCCCGCACTATTTTGCAACAGGTTGAAGACTCTAAACGCGCCATTCAAAACCTTTCCGGACATATTGCCGGAAAGCTCAGTATCGGCACCAGTCACCACATTGGATTGCATCGTTTACCGCCGGTATTACGCGCTTTTACCCATGCTTACCCTGAAGTAGAACTGGATTTACATTTCATGGATTCAGAAGAGGCCTGCCATGCTATTGAACATGGCAATCTTGAATTAGGCATAGTGACTTTGCCCTTAGAACCAGCAAAAGTGCTGCATACATATGAAGTGTGGCCAGACCCATTGGATATCGTAGTAAACCCGTCACATCCATTAACATTATTAAAAAAAATTACGCCAAAGCAATTAGCAAACTATTCAGCAATTTTACCCACACGAGGAACATACACCCGACAAATTTTTGAACACACCATGCGTAAACATAAATTGAAACTGAAAGTGGGACTATCAACAAATTATTTAGAAACCATAAAAATGATGGTCAATGTTGGGCTCGGTTGGAGCGTGTTGCCACGCAGTATGCTTAATAATGAACTTAAAATACTCAATATTGAAGGTATAAAACTTGAACGAAAACTAGGCATTGTCTGGCATTCAGGTCATACCTTGTCTAATGCTGCAAAAGCCATGGCAGAAATACTTAAAGCTAATGTAGATATAAAATAATCCTTAACATTCAAATAAAATTAAATGCAAAGTAAGTAGTCTTAATAAAAAACAGATGGCGTTAAAAAATTATTTCGAAACTAAAGATAAGAAAGTAAAACAAACTCATGTTTTTATTTTAAATCCTTATTTAATCTATCTTTATCCGCTTTAGCACCAAGAAACTCCACAATAATATCCAAATCTTTTTCTGCGTTACCCAAACAACTTGTCGCCCCTGGTGAAGGTGTCATATTAAAAATCAAACCATTACCCGGACTCAATTTTGCCTCGCCTAAATGTAAGCAGTGATTTTTCTTATCAATCATCACAGGACGAATACCCCCGGTTTTTTTCGCAAAGGTTAAATCTTTTAGTTGCATATTGGGGACAATTTTACGTGCATCACCAAGAAACAAATGCCGACGTATTACAGGAAGTTCAAACAACATATTTTTAAACAAGTAGTTTCGAATATCTGAAACACGGAGCAAACCCCAAAGTGTTTTTATAACATTCCAGTCAAGTTTGAAAATGTATAAAAACTCCGGCAATGTTTTCCAGTTATATCGTTCAAGCACAGGTAACGCCAACGCAGTGGGACCAAAACGCGTTTTACCCGGCACAAGTACATCAGGATCACCATGTATAGCGGCAAAAGGAAGTTTATCATTCTGTATGGTATACACTTTACCTTTGAGTACATCAGGTGCGTAATAAAAGCTGCCTGCCATAGGTAAGCATGAATATTCCAGCCCAAAACCCATACGATGAGCAAACAACAAACTATGCCCACCGGATGAAACAACAACAAACCTGGCACGATAAGTTCCTTTTGAGGTTTTTACCGTGTAACCCTCGGCTGACTTTTTAATGTTAGAAACTTTGCATTTAAGTTTTACATTAATGTTTTTATTTTTTACCGCTAAGGCCTCTTCAACAAAAGACTGGGATAAAGTCTGAAAGTTTGCTGCGGTATATTCATTTAATACCGCTAAGGCAACAATATCTTCTGTTCGTCCTTCTATAACCGCAGGTTCAATCCTTGCAATTTCTTCTCTGTCTAATAATTGCATGCCGGAATAATGTGGGCTAAATTCACTGAAACGCTGACGAAGCTCGCTCACCTCTTTATCGCCAACACCAATCACCATTTTTGAATATTTATAAAGAATATCATCTTTATTTTTTAAATCTTCAGCGTAACGCACCACCATATTTGCAGAAGCTTTTACATGAAGCGCTTTATCAAGGGTATAGTTGGTTTCAATGTCCCCACAATGTAATGTTTGACTATTATTACGTCCATGTGAATTTACATTTGCAATGACACTATATTTTTCCAGTAACATAACATCATT
>JAUWUS010000044.1 GCA_030617815.1 Gammaproteobacteria bacterium | reverse complement strand
TTGCGGATCATTAAGTTCAAGTTTAAATAACCACGCGTCCATTTCTTTTTGTGTTTGTACATTGCTGTGACGCTTGGCAACATTACCTAAAATAGTTTTTGCTAAAAAAGTCATACTGTCATGGTTTTCATCAGTCGAACGAATGTCGGCAATATAATAACCGGTCATAGCCGCCACCGCAGCGCCATCTGATGTGGCAGGGGTTTCATCAACAATATGATTCAGCACTGCAACTGAAGTGTCTGCGGAAATAGGATAGGTAACTGCCAACCAGACCCCATGGCCTAAAGCAATAATTGAAGCCGGTTGTTCCGTTTGGTACATAACATTGCAGGCTTCGACTGCATGCTGCCATTCTTCATTATTAATAAACGTATCAAAAGTTGCGCGTGCTTCGTTCCAGGCATGTTCTTTCTGGTCTAATGCCAGCAGCAGTTCGGAAATATCCAGTTGAAGTAATGCTCGCTCAAGATCACTGGTATCTGCAGGTAAAGTATTCATTTTGTTTTGGTAGGCTGTTAGCTTTTCCGCTAACTCCTGACGCGAGTCACCCGATAAAGCGGTGCTGATGTCGTTTGATTCACTCATGTAAAATTCCTGCTAACTGCTAAAAAAGAGATTGATAATTTGGTCGGCTATTATAACGAAAAAATATTAATATTTTCTAATATAGATCACTCGTAATTGAAAAAAATAGCCTTTAACCATGAAAATACGGGGTTTATTTAAAGTTACCCATCTTTTACAGGTAATGATGAACTTATTTGCTTAAGCTTCTGATCTGCATAGCTTTATTACGGGATAATTAGGTTGTGCTTAATATTATGAGCATGAGTTTTACGGATATTTTCAGAAATCGGGAACTATTTTGATTATTTAGTGCCATACTTACTGTGAGTGCTGACAACTATTTATTCCCTTTGGTTGTTATGTTCTCCCTCCTTAGTAGTTAGGTTATTTTTGGGGTACCATCACAGGTACCCCATTTTTTATGCCTGAAATTATTTATTTATTTCGTCTTCCATTTGTTCAATGGAGATGTGGCGTACATCTTTACCTTTAACAAGATAAATAACATATTCACAAATATTTTTAGCGTGGTCACCAATACGTTCAATGGCGCGTGCGGCCCACATAATATCTAACATTTGTGTGATTTTACGCGGGTCTTCCATCATAAAAGTTAAACACTGACGCATCAGACCATCATATTCCTGATCCACTTCTTCGTCTTGTTTACTTACGCTAATGGCCATTTCTACATCACTACGGGCAAAAGCATCAAGTGCGCCATGAACCATTCGGGCAACATGCTCACCCATATTTTGCAGTTCATGATAATTATTTTTAGGTCGTTCAACTTCGGCCAGACGTGTCCCCATGCGTGCAACACGCTCGGCTTGATCACCGATACGCTCAAGATCGGTAATGGTTTTAATGACCGCAATAACCAGTCTTAAGTCTGTTGCTGCAGGTTGACGTCGAGCAATAATATGAGTGCACTCTTCATCGATATTCACTTCCGCTTTATTTACTTCAACATCTCGACTGACTACGGATTCTGCCAGTGGGACATCACCTTCGACAAGTGACTGTACAGCATTTCGAATTTGTTGTTCGACCAGGCCACCCATGGCCAGTACATGGCTACGAATTTCTTCCAGTTCGGAATTAAACTGTTGAGAGATGTGGTGTCCACTGTTTGTCTTATCCATTTTTCTTCCCCTTCAATACTCGTCTTATATTACCCGTAACGCCCGGTAATGTAATCTTCAGTTTGTTTTTTACCTGGATTGGTAAATATTTTATCTGTGTCACCAAACTCAATCATCTCACCCATATACATAAAAGCAGTGTAATCTGATACTCGGGCAGCTTGTTGCATATTATGGGTGACAATAACGATGGTATAGCGTTCTTTAAGATCAGTAATTAATTCTTCAATTTTTAAAGTTGAAATAGGATCGAGTGCTGAAGCAGGTTCATCCAGTAATAAAACTTCAGGTTCAATAGCAATCGCTCTGGCAATAACAACACGTTGTTGTTGTCCGCCAGATAAACCTAATGCACTGTCATGTAAACGGTCTTTAACTTCATCCCAAAGCGCTGCTCCGCGTAATGATTTTTCAACCACTTCATCAATTGTACGGCGGCTTTTAATACCTTGTAAGCGCAAGCCATAGGCAACATTTTCATAAATAGTTTTAGGAAAAGGATTCGGTTTTTGGAATACCATGCCAACACGGCGGCGCAACTCAGAAACATCTACATTTTTATCATAAATGTTATTGCCATCAATCTGCACATTGCCTTCTATGCGGCAACCATCGACTAAGTCATTCATGCGATTTAAACAACGGAGTAAAGTTGATTTTCCACAACCGCTGGGGCCAATAAAAGCAGATACTTTTTTCTCTGGGATGGTGAGGTTAATATCATGCAATGCACGTTTTTCACCATAATAAAGATTAAGGTTGCCTGTAGTAATACAGATAGTTTCATCGGCTAAAGTATTTGAACGTTGTTCACGACCAAGTGCACTTATATCAATACTATGGCTTTTAGTTGTTTCGTTATTCATGCTCATATTCTTACCAGAAATATTCGTTCATTAAAATAAAGAGTTTAACTTTCTACTGCACGATATTGTTCACGTAAACGATTGCGAATATAAATTGCAGATAAGTTAAGTAAAATAATAACACCAATTAATAAAAATGCAGTGGCATAAACTAATGGACGCGCTGCTTCTACATTCGGGCTTTGGAAACCTACATCATAAATATGAAAACCTAAATGCATAAATTTCCGTTCAAGGTGAAAAAAGGGTGCGTTGATATCAAGCGGTAATGATGGTGCAAGTTTAACAACACCTACCAACATCAATGGAGCTACTTCACCGGCGGCACGTGCAATTGCTAGAATCATCCCCGTCATCATTGCAGGTGTTGCCATGGGCAAAACTGTACGCCATAACGTTTCTGCCTTGGTTGCACCGAGTGCCAAGCTTCCTTCACGAATGGCTCTTGGAATACGAGATAAACCTTCTTCTGTTGCTACAATAACAACCGGCACAGTTAAAATAGCTAATGTCAATGAAGACCATAAAATACCTGGTGTACCAAAGGTAGGGGAAGGTAAGGCTTCTGCATAAAATAGTTGGTCAATATTGCCGCCAAGGAAATAGATAAAGAAACCTAAACCAAATACACCATAAACAATCGAAGGCACACCCGCAAGATTGTTTACTGCGATTCGAATAATACGAGTAACTGCACCTTGTTTAGCGTATTCCCGTAAATAGACAGCAGCAATAACACCAAAAGGAGTAACCAGCACTGACATTAATAAAACCATCATGACGGTACCAAAGATTGCGGGGAAAATCCCACCTTCAGTATTGGCTTCACGTGGGTCATCAAAAATAAATTCGCCAACCTTTTGAATATAGAGCACTATTTTTTCAAAAAGGTTAAGTGCATTGGGCTGATAAGCACGAACAATTTTAGCGAGTGAAATTTTAATTACCTTGCCACTCATTGTTTCTGCAGTAATGCTGCCTTGGTTAAACTGGCTATAAAGTATTGATAAATCTTTTTCCAGGACAGCATATTCTTTTTCTAATATATTCCGTCTGGATATAAGTTTTGCTAAATTTTCAGGTGTGTCTTCTTTGTCTAATTCAAGGCGACGTTTAGCTAAGCGCAATTTTTCCATTTTGTAGTTAATGCTACCAATGTCGCCTTTTTCAATATCACGAATTTGTCGGTAAAGGTCTTCGGTGCGTTGCAAACGCTTTCCAAGCTCTGGCCATGCATCTGCACCACTAGCGATCACTTTTTCATTATCGGTTACTGTTTTAAGGTAACCATAAAAATTACCCCATTCGCGACGTTCTAAAACAATAATATCTTCAGGATATTCTTCTTCTGTCAAATAAGGTTGCAGCATCCATTTAAAATCAGCACCACTGATATCACGGTTACCGGTTTTAACTAAAAGACGTGTCGCGGTATCTTTATCTGTTTCTAAATTTATACCAACATCTTTTAGCTGTTCAATACTCACTTCTTCATCATTATGTATTTCACCAATGATGCGAATTGAAGCGGGCTTAGCACCCGTTGCATTAGCTTGAATGTATTGCGCTTGCATCACCGCTTTAGGCCAAAAATGCGAGAGTCCCTGGACTGCAATTAAAAGCAGTAAACCAATAACAATAATTAAACTGGCACTAACGGCGGCGGCATTAAGCCAAATCCATGGGTCACCACTTTTAAACCATTTTTTCATCATAAGCTGCTATATTTTTTTCTTAGACGTTGGCGAACAATTTCTGCCACCGTGTTAAACATAAAGGTAAAGATAAAGAGAACCAGCGCTGCGAGGAACAAAATTCTGTAGTGGGTGCTTGCGACTTCGGCTTCAGGCATTTCAACGGCAACGTTTGCTGCAAGAGTGCGCATGCCCTGGAAAATACTAAAATCCATTACCGGTGTATTACCTGTTGCCATGAGTACGATCATGGTTTCGCCTACTGCGCGTCCCATGCCGATCATTACGGCAGAGAAAATACCGGGACTTGCGGTTAAAATAACAACATAGATTAATGTTTGCCAGGGTGTTGCACCTAAGGCGAGTGAACCAAAAGTGAGATTTTTTGGTACGCTGAAAATAGCATCTTCAGTAATGGAGAAAATAGTCGGGATAACGGCTACACCCATGGCTATGCCTACAACCAATGAATTACGTTGATCGTAATGTAACCCCAGGTTTTCGCCTAACCACATTTTCATATCGCCATTAAAAAATAACTGTTCAATTGGTAAACTTAATGCCATGGACAACCAGCCAGTAAACAATAAAACGGGAATGAGTAATGCGGCTTGCCAGCCATCAGGAATTCGCTGGCGGATTTCTTTTGGTAAGTTTTTCCAGCCAAAGGCAAAAATCAAAACACCGGCCGGTAAAATAATCAGCATACTAAAGACGCCAGGAAGGTGGCTTTCAATTAAGGGTGCTAACCAGAGGCCGGCAAGAAAACCCAGGATAACAGTTGGCAACGCTTCCATAATTTCAATAGTGGGCTTAACGTAGGTGCGCATTTTAGGTGCCATGAAATAAGCGGTATAAATTGCACCCATAATCGCCAGCGGCATGGCGAATAACATGGCATAAAAAGCAGCTTTTAAAGTACCAAAGGCTAATGGCATTAAACTGAACTTTGGTTCAAAGTCATTACTGGCTGAGGATGACTGCCAGGTATATGAGGGTTCGGGATAACTTTCGTACCAAACTTGATCCCATAAAACACTCCAGGACATTTCAGGGTGTTCGTTATTGATATGCCAAAATTGAACTTGTTGTTTTTCATCTTCAGTTATAAACGTATCGGCACGCGGAGAAACCGCAAGAAAATTTAAACGTGATTCACTAATGACTTCATGTAATAAAGTGCGGTGTGCGGTTGAATGATAAAAAGCCAGTTGACCTTTATCATCAATTGCAGCAAAACCTTTACGACGTTGCTCTGTAACAATATCGGTAATCGCAGAATGTTTACTATCAAAGTCACGAATATGAGAAAGAGTTAAGCCGGTTTCTTTTTGTACTGGAAACCACTGGCTAAGCTTGCCTTTACTATCTCCAATAAGTAGTGAAATTTCACCGGTTAAAAAAGTAAATTTGGTAATTTCTGTACCATCGGCAACCACATGTTTACGTTCAAGAACCTGAATATCATTAAGGTCGCTGATATCAATTAAACTGACTTCACCATTATTGTGAGCAACGTAAAGCAGGCTTTGCGAAGTATCAATGAGTAGTTTACTAACGTGTTGGATATTTGGTATTTCAATTTGTGTGCTGTCAAAACTTATTTCTTCAGTATCACCATTATCTTCATCACTGAGTTCATCATCAAAAACTAATTGATTTAACAAAAGACGATTATCATCCGTGTAGGCAACCAGGGTTGCTTTTTCTTCGTCATGCATTAAACCAATATGCGTTAAAGCATGTTTTCCTGTTCTATCTATTTCAATCGGGTTTTTACCAAGTGGATAGAAAAGAGATGGAATGATCTTTTTACCTTCAGCTAAATAACGTGTTTTGTATGTGTGCTGCGCAAAAACGGCCTGACCATTGCTTAAGCCAAAAGCAACAAAACCTTTCGCAAGGCGGCTAGTGGTAAAACTACTGATGTTTGTTTTTTTCGGTAAGGTGATATCAATATTTTCAACAACATCACCCGTTGTTACATTAAAAAATATGGCTTTAGCTTGTTCAGTAAAACGAACTGCAATACGGTTTTGTTCTTCTATTGCGAGGTGAAGCGTTTTACCTTGTGTAGCCGCCGGCAAAGGATAGCTTGTTGTTTTTTCCATTTCGGCAGAAAGAAACAATGGATAAACCACATACGCGAGATAGAAGAAAATTAAAACAATCGATAAAATAACGCTGATACCGCCTACCGCCATACTAATACTGGTGATGCGGTTTTTAATCGCACGACTGCGATCCATCCTGGTTGTAAGGGTGCGTGCTGGAGTAGACGTTGGGTCGCTGGTTTTTTCCATGGAGGAATTATAAATGCCCAATATGACAGAAATGTGACAGCATCTAACTGTTTGATATTATTGTATTTTTGTATTATGTTGGAATTAATAAAATCGAAGCACAAAGTCCTGGTTTGTTGTTTATGACAAAATGATGAATTATGGTATCTGTAATTGCCAAAAATAGTCATTTGGTTAATTTCTGGTAATTGGCAGTAAGCTTATTAAATCGGACTATTGCTGAAAACACTTTTATTTTTCATACACTTTCACCAGTGGAGTTTAAATACTTATGAATCCAGATTCTTTGTTAGCAGCTCCAAGCATGATTCTCAATACGGGGTTAATTCTCGCTGCGATGTTTGCTCTGTATTTTCTGCGCAGGCCAAAGTTGCAGAGTAGCGAGTCCTGGCAGGCAACTTTGACGCCATTGTCATCAATCATTGGTAGTGGTTTTCTGATTATGTCACCGTTATTAGCAAGCGTTGTTGGTGGGCTTTCAGTGATTGCGGTGATTGGGATTGTTGTACTAGCATACGCCATCGGCAGCGTTATACGATTTAATATTTTGCATGTAGAGCCGCGAATAAAAAATGGCACTTTGTCGAATAAAACCAGAGAAGTCGAATACCTTGGCGATATTGCCCTGGTTTTGGCCTACATGGTTGCGGTAGCGTTTTACTTATCATTACTATCCTCCTTTTTACTAAGTTATCTCGGAATAGAAAACCTCGATGCAGAGAGATGGCTAACAACGATTATTATCATTTTTATTTCGGTTGTGGGTTATAAGCGTGGGCTTGGAGGGCTGGAAAAACTGGAAGCCGCATCCATGACGGTTCAGCTTTCCATCGTATTTGCATTACTACTGGGTCTAGCTAGCTTCTCCTATCTTTTTTATACATCGGGTGAGAGTTTGAATTTCGATTACCCACAACGTGATATCAGTACGCAAATAAGAATACTTGCAGGTGCCTTACTGGTTGTACAAGGTTTTGAAACGTCACGTTTTCTTGGTGAAAAATACAGTCCGGAAATGCGTGTTGCGACAATGAAAAAGGCACAGATCATTTCAGGAATCCTATATGTAGTTTCTGTTGCTCTATTTTTACCGGTTGTTCAGTACCTTGACCTTCAACATATCCAGTTGGCAAAAATAGTTGATGTTACTGGCCTGGCGGCAATAGTGTTGCCCTTTATGTTAATAGGTGCTGCACTAATGAGTCAGTTTAGTGCGGCAGTTGCAGATACGGGTGGCGGTGGTGGCTTGTTAAGAGAGAGCAGTGGAAACAAACTGTCAACACGTGTCAGTTATTTAGGTATTTCAATCTGTGCAATCTTGCTGGTCTGGGCGGTAGATCTAATTGAGATCATTACCCTCGCTTCCCGTGCATTTGCCTTTTACTATTTTCTGCAGACCTTGTTAGCTCTTAATTATTGTTATCGGGATTGTCCGCCGGAAGCGCGAATGACTTTGTGGACGCGCATATTGTTCATTACTGTTGCTATCGCACTTGCATATATTATCTTTTTTGCTATTCCCGCAGAATAAATTAAAGTTCTAATATAAAACTATTGAAAATACCGGTCTTGTTTAGGCTATGACAAAATATCAGGTATAAAAAAACCCGGTACAAAGACCGGGTTTTTTATTTAAGAAGAAAAACTTATTTTAATTTACGTAATTGCTTCTCAACTTGCTTAGCACTTAATGGGATGTAACCGTCTTTGATTACAACTTTTTGTCCGCGCTTGGATAAAACCATCTTGATGAATTCCATTTGCATTGGAGACAATGGACGGTTCGGCTGCTTGTTAACATAAACCCATAATTTACGACCTAATGGATACGTTTTGTTAGCCGCATTCTCTGGTGTAGCAGCAATGAAAGGCTTACCTGCTTTTTTCGTTAATGCTACAGCACGAACACCAGATGTCTTATAGCCGATACCTGAGTAACCAATACCGTTTAATGAAGCTGATACAGATTGAACTACTGAAGCAGAACCAGGTTGCTCATTTACAGTTGTTTTGTAATCGCCTTTACATAATGCTTTCTTCTTAAAGTAACCGTATGTTCCAGAAACTGAGTTACGACCATAGATTTGAATGCTTTTGTTTTCCCATGAACCTTTGAGGCCTACATCACCCCATTTTTTGATATCTTTTTTCGCTTTACACTTACGTGTTGAAGAGAAGATTGCATCAACTTCGGCAATGGTCATACCTTTAATTGGATTATCTTTATGTACATAAACCGCTAATGCATCAATTGCTACAGCAATTGCAGTTGGCTTGTAGCCATGTTTCTTTTCAAAAGCCTGAAGCTCTTTGTCTTTCATTTTACGACTCATAGGGCCGAAGTTTGAAGTCCCTTCAGTTAAAGCTGGAGGAGCAGTAGAAGAACCCGCTGCCTGAACCTGAACATTTACGTTTGGATAAAGGTGAGTAAATTCTTCAGTCCATAAAGCCATTAAGTTAGCGAGTGTGTCAGAACCTACGCTTGAAAGGTTACCGGTTACACCACTGGCTTTTTTGTATTCTGGTAATTTTTTATCTAATTTTGAACCAGCATAAGATAAAGTTGCAAAAGAAGATAAACTAACTGCCAACACGCCCATGCTGATAGTCTGGAGTAGTTTAGATTTCATAGTATTCTCCGTAAAAGAATTATTAGTTAAATATTAGTTGAAACTTATTAGTACAATCATTTTTAAAGTGGATACATTTTGCTGTTTCAATATGACAATGATATGTCGCTAATGTGACAGTTTTGTGAAGGGCTGTAATCTAGGGTTTAATCTGAAAAACGCTGGCTTGGAAAATAACAAGTAAACGTTGAGCCTTCGCCTAATGTGCTGTGAATTTCCATCCGGCCATCATGTCGCTCTACGGCATATTTTACGATAGCCAGTCCTAAACCGGTGCCGCCAGATTCACGGGAGCGATCAGCATCAGCACGGTAAAAACGCTCGGTAAGATGAGGAATATGTTGAGCAGCAATACCCGGTCCATTGTCGGTGACGGTAAAAACCGCTTCATCATTCTGTTTTTCCCACGAAATAGAGATAATTCCATTTTCTGGTGTATAGCGAACTGCGTTATTTATCAGGTTAGCAAACAAACTGTGTAGCTCATCAACATTACCGCGTAAGTTAAGGTCTTCATCTGCTTGCAAGTTAATTTTATGGTGTTTGTCCTGGCCTAAGATTTCTGCATTTTCTTTTAAAGTGATGAGTAGGGTGGCGATGTTAACTAACTTCATGTGTTCGATTGGAGCGGTTTCCATTTTCGATAAGGCCAGGAGATCGGTAACAAGGCGTTGCATGCGCATGGCTTGTTGATACATGTTATCGATGGCTAATTTGAAGTTTTTTTCGTCTTTAGGTGGTTTATCTGAAAACATTTCCAGATAACCGCTTAATACGGTTAAAGGTGAGCGCATTTCATGTGAAACGTTAGAAACAAAATTGGTACGCATTTCTTCGAGCTTACTGATATGAGTAATGTCACGGCAAAAAATCATTTTTTGCTTATAACCAAAAGGAATAATCTGTATGGTTAATGTATTCTCCACATTATCCGGCGCCGGAAATGTCATGGTTTTACTAAAATTATTTTTTAGCAGATAACGCTGAAAATCAGGATGGCGTATGAGGTTATTAATTTTTTGCCCGGCATCCTGAGGGTAATTAACTCCAAGTAATGAACTGGCAACAGGGTTAACCCATTCGATTTCATTATGTTGACTTAATATGACAACACCATCGGGTAAAGCTTCTGCTGCTTTTTTAAAGCGGGAAAGGGCGACTGATAATAATTTTTGTTGTTTGAATTTTTTCTTTTCGAGTATATGGAGTTCATTAAAAATTTCACCCCAATAGCCCCAGGCATCCGGTAAGTCTTTTTTTTGTTCTAACCAGTCTTGTAATTTAAAGGCGTTACGCAACATAAATATAATATAAGTAAAAAGGGCTAAAGCGACAAAAAGAAGAGTTTGATTAAATAATGCACCGATTAATGCACCGGCCACAATAATACCGAGCAGGGAGGTGATTTCATTTTTTTGATGGGGTGACATTTATTGTAATTTTTTACTTATTAGATAAACGATAACCTGCACCGCGAACGGTTTGCACCATATCCTGATGATGAGTTGGCTCAAGTGCTTTACGAAGGCGACGAATGTGAACATCTACTGTACGTTCTTCAACATAGACATTATCACCCCAGACATTATTTAGCACCTGTTCCCGGCTAAAAACACGATCAGGATTTTCCATTAAAAAGCGCAGTAGTTTAAATTCTGTTGGCCCTAGTTCAATTGTTTGCCCATTTCCCTCAACACGATAAGAACTTGTGTCGAGTACGAGATTATTAATTTTAATAATATCCTGAGTGTTTTCTGGTTTGCTGCGGCGCAACAAAGCTTTTATACGGGCAATCAATTCGCGGGGAGAAAAAGGTTTAGTCAGGTAATCATCGGCGCCACTTTCCAGACCGCGAATAACATTATCTTCTTCTATTTTAGCCGTGAGCATAATAATAGGAATATTCATTGTTTCGGGTTGTCGGCGTAATTTACGTGCAAAATCAATTCCGCTAATACCGGGCATCATCCAGTCAAGTAAGATGAGTTGTGGCTGATTTTTCTTAATCAGGACTTCAGCTTTGTGAGCATCGCTGGCTTCAGAACATTGAAAATCTTCTTGCACTAACGCCATACAGACCATATCACGGATAGCGCGCTCGTCATCTACAACTAAAATGTAATCATTTTCATTTGTCATTTTTCTTTCACATTGTAACTGATACGTTTGACATAAATGATATTAAAGCAGAGTTATATTACATAAATATTACAGTTGCTTTGCAAACAAATAAATAGGTTATTTATATAAAAGTGCTATTCCACTAAATATCAGGAAAATGCCAATTGCCTTTTGAAAGGCACGTTGTGTAATGTTGGTATGCAGATGGTTACCAATATACATTGCTAAGAACATAACGGGTAAGGCGTAGGCTATGTTTAATAAAACCGTTGAGGTGTAAAATCCAGAGAGGGTGAAGCCCGTTGCACGAATAAGGCCATCGAGAAGGAAAGTTGCGCCACATGTGGCACGAAATACGGTTTTATCCAGTTTTTGTAACTGGAAATAAAATACATAAAATGGACCTCCTGCTCCGAATAAAGTCCCAATGAAGCTACCAAAAAAACCAGCAAAAACAGGCCATACAAAAGAGTCATTTTTTTTAAGTGTTGGGGAGATTAGGCTGTAAGTTGCAAATAAAATAATAAAAATACCCAGCGCTTTAACTAATATTAAGGTGTTAATTGACTTGATAATAAATAAGCCAAAAATAACCCCGATAACAGCAAAAGGAACCGCACGAAAAATAATTTTCCATGAAACGTGTTGTCGGGTGTGAATAACATGAATCAGGAAAGCAGATATATCTAAAATATTAATAAAGGGAACCACAAAGGTTAAAGGTAAAAATAAAGCGAGTAATGGAATAGAGATGAGTCCGGAGCCAAAACCGGTGACACCACGAAAGGTATAGGCAACAATAAGAATGAATAGTGCTAAACTGTATTGAGTAATGGAAAGAGAATCAATCATTTATATTTAAACCATGAGTAATCATAAAATAAAAATAGCTGTGAGTAGTTGCCTGCTAGGTGAAGCTGTTCGCTATGATGGAACAGATAAACATATACAATTTATAACTGAGAATTTGGCTAAAGAGTATAACTTAATTTCGTTGTGCCCCGAAATGGCCGTTGGCATGGGTGTTCCTCGTTCACCTATTCATTTAGTTGACCTTGATGGCAGCATTGAGGTATTGGGCATTGATAATCCAAATAATAATATGACCAAGCCTTTATCTGACTATGGATTGAAAGTCGTTAAAGGTTTCCCTGAGATATGCGGTTATATTTTTAAAAAAAATTCGCCGAGTTGCGGGACGAAAAATGTAAAAGTATTAAATTCTCAGGGCGAATATGAAAAACGTGGGCAGGGCATCTATGCCTCTATTATTATAAATAATCTTCCGATGTTGCCTGTGATTAATGAAGAGGCTTGTTTAAATACTAAAGCAATGGATAAGTTCTTACTTGACGTTCATACGTATTCAGAACAGTTACGATAATGTTGTATTTTAAATTATAGTGGCCGCTGTTACGCCTTTTTCTCGGAAGTAATATACAACCAGATAAAACCTGAAAGCCCCGCGATAAGAGACGCAATTAAAACGCCTGTTTTTGCCATAAGTAGATCATTTGCAGAATGTGCAAATCCTAATTCAGCAATAAATATTGACATGGTAAAACCAATACCACCCATTAAGGATACACCTATAATGTGTTTGAAATTTACCTCTTTTGGTAATGAGGTAAGACCAAATTTTATTGCAAGCCATGAGAACCCTGCAATACCGATCAATTTACCAAGAACCAGACCGGCAGTTACACCTATTGAAACCGGATGAGTGATAATGCTGCCTAAAGCGTTCCAGTCTATAGGTATTCCTGCATTTGCAAGAGAGAAAATAGGAATGATCAGGTAGGCAGCAGGCAAATGCAATGTGCGTTCCATAATTTGTGCAGGTGCTTGAACTAGCCTCACACCATCTCCTAATGCACGAACACGTGAACGAAGCTCATCATTTATAATAATATTTTTTTCATGCTTATGGGCTTGTTTAATCTGTTCAACCATCTCATTGATACGAGCGAGGAAAGAAGCCGGCTCGTACTTTGGACGCATCGGTATAGTGAATGCAAGGAAAATTCCTGCGAGGGTTGCATGTACACCACTTTTTAACATGGCTATCCAAAGTATTATGCCCAGTAAGACATATGGTAAAGGACGACGAATACCTCCACGGTTTAGCGAAACCAGCAATACCAACATGGCTGCGGCAACAGCCAGTGCGGGGATATTGATTGTCTCAGTATAAAATACGGCAATAACCATAACTGCACCTAAGTCATCAACAATCGCCAGTGCAACTAAAAAGGTCAGTAGATTTTTAGGTATCCTGCTTCCTAACAATGCTAGTACACCTAAAGCAAAAGCAATATCCGTTGCCATTGGTATACCCCATCCATCAAGGGTATGCCCCTCTGGATTAATCACTATATAGAATAAAACCGGCACCAGCATACCGCCAATAGCGGCAACAATAGGAAGTATTGCTTGTTTGGGGTCGGCAAGTTCTCCAACTAAAATTTCTCGTTTAAGTTCCAGGCCAATGACAAAAAAGAACATGGCCATTAGACCGTCATTGATCCAGTGATGTATTGATTTGGATAGTTCAAATCCAGGAACACCAATGGTAAAAGGTAACTGTAAAAAATGGTGATACGCTACACTCCACTGACTGTTGGCAAGATAAAGTGCCACAACAGCACACAGCATAAGTAAAATACCACTGGTAGTTTGGCGATGAATAAAATCTTCAAGTGGGCTTAGTACTTTATCAAAGGCTTTTTCCCATGGCGCGACATATTCTTTTTTAATATTTTTTATCATTAAGCAATCTCGAATATTGAGTTATTAATTTCTACGTGATTTGCAAACCCGGCACCTGCTTCTGTGTAGATATTGAATACTGCTGTTGCACCGGCTTGTTTTAATAAGGGTATTTCATCCGGAAATCTTGCTGTTGCAGCAATACGACCGGAGAAAGATATTCTCTGTAATTGTTCTAATGCATCCAGATTAGCTTGAAGATTTGGCAAAGCTAACATGACAAGTTTGATGCTGTGGTCTTGTTCTATTTTTTCCCAAAAATCGGCATCACTCGGATCACCGTGTAGAACTTTTCGTCCCTTTAATTGATGTTTTTTAACTCGATAATTATCAAAGTCAATGCCAACGACGGTTTCACCATGACGTTCACGCATTTTATCATAAGCACCACTACCGACTCGACCCATACCAAAGATGGCTATAGTAGAGCCATGAGTATCGAGCAACATGTCATCTGGCAGTCTCTCTTTGTGTTGAAATTTCATCCAGAATACTCTGAATTGGCTATAGAGTTTGTCATCTATATTGTTGAGTGGAGCAGAAATAATAAATGACACGGAGAGTGCAATAGCGATAACCACCAACCATTCGGCATTCATCCAACCATTTGATACACCAATTGCCGCTACGATAAGGCCAAACTCACTGTAGTTTGTCAGGTTAATGGTTGCCAGCAAAGATGTTCGTGCGCGTAATTTGAAACGGGTCATCAGGAAAAAGAAGAGTGAAGATTTAATGAATATAAAAGGCACCATTAGCATCCCAATGATCAGCGCTTCCGGCGAAAAATAACCTGACATACCTATAGACAGGAAGAAGCCCACCAGGAATAGATCTTTGAGTCCCAGCATCGACTTAGCCATTTCGGTTGATTTAGAGTGGGTTGAGATCAATACGCCCATGATGAGGGCTCCCAGATCACCTTTTACTCCAGCCAGTTCAAACAGCTCGGCTCCGCCCAAAGCCAGCACCAGTCCATACAGAATCAACAGTTCGCCATGCCCGGTTTTTTGCAAAAAATGGTGAAACAAAGGCCGTAATGGAATGAGTAAAAGCAGCAGTAATGCCCAGAGCGAGGGTATCTTGCCTGTGGACATTGCCAGAAAAATAACGGCAGCCAGATCCTGCATCACCAAAATACCGATCGCAATGCGGCCATGCAGAGATGTCATCTCGCCTTTCTCTTCCAGCGTTTTGACGACAAACACAGTACTGGAAAAGCTCAAGGCAAAAGCAAGCATTAACGATATTTTAAGATCCAATTCAGAGAAGAGAGAAACGCTCATTAAAGCTAAAGCAAAAATGAGTGCGCCAAAGACAGCAATAATTATTGAGATATGCAGTACTGTCACCGACCACACTTGAGGTCGTATCAATACTTTCAGGTTTAATTTTAAGCCGACAGTAAACAGCAGTAATGTGATGCCCAAATCAGCAAGTTTATTCAGAGTCTCTCCACCTACAATACCTAGGTAATTGAGTACGAAACCAGTTGCCAGAAAACCAACCAGGGGTGGCAGGCGAATGAGTCTCGCCAGAAAACCCAGAACAAAAGCCAGAGAAATCCAGGTAACATCACCCAGTGCTATTGCAACCCATTCAAAATCCATGACTTATTTACCTTATTATATTTATGGTAAAATATATATAATTAATAGTGATATGTATTTAGTTTTTATAGTATGAGAGACAATTATATCCTTGACAATCTATTTCTAATAGAAAGGATTGTTTGGATGAATAAGAGGGGAAAACTTTTTACGTGAAGCGGGGCATTTTGATCTAACCCGCAATAATTAACCTCAAGGCATCAAGTCTTAATTGTGGATGTTGTATGTATTCAAGCAGTTGGTTTTTTTCATCTGATAATTGATTGATTTCATCATCACGTACATTTGGATTTGTTTTTTGTAATGAACGTAAACGTGAAATTTGTTCACCGAGTTGTTCTTCAATCTGTTTTTCAGCCTCTGTAATTAGCACAGGAATATTTTGTGATAGCTGGGATTCTGCAAAAGAAATAATTTTTCGTAAAGTATCTCGATGGCCAGCAACAATTTGCTGACAGGTGTGGGGATCAATAGCAGGAACAAGGCTTGCACATTGTGCAAAGCTGATTTTATCACTGTAATCTGTATTGTCTTTATCCATTACAAGGCGGATAAGTTGAGCGGGCATAAAGCGATCAATCTGTAAGTGTGGTGGTGCTATACACTGGACGATAAATAACATTTCTAAAAGTACAGTGCCTGTTTTGAAATTTTTGTTTTTAATAATGCTGAATGCGACATTGCCATGTTCGCCTTCAAATACCATATCCATAACACCCGTGACCATCGGGTGTTCCCAGCTCATAAACAGTCGATCTTCATGAACTAAAGCTGTTTCACGATCGAAGGTAATTGTTACACCATCTTCAGGGAGCTCAGGAAAATGCGGGGTTAACATATGATTGCCAGGATGGAGCACATAACTGTGTGAACTGTGATCGGTTTGCTCAACCCCATAGGCATCACAAATACGAAGCATGTAATCTTCAAGTTCATTATTGTCTTCGATTTTGTGAATAGCCTGAATCAGCTTATCTGCAACAGGTTTTCGGAATGAATTCATTTCTAACAGGCGATCTCGGCCTTTTTGCAGCTCCATGTTTATTTCAGCGAAGAGAGGTTTTGCTTTATCAAGTAATGAAATAACAGCATCCACATTATAAACAGGTTGTTCTAGTTGTTTTTGCAGTTCTTCACCGAGTTTAGCCACCATGCCTTGTCCGGCAGGACAGGTTTGAGCAAAAGCATTTAAACCTTCTTTATACCAGTGAAATATAATTTCCTGGGCAGACTCTTTTATATAGGGTATATGGATCTGAATAATTTCTTTTTGCCCAATACGATCGAGTCGACCTATGCGTTGCTCTAATAAATCAGGGTTTAACGGTAAATCAAACAAAACCAGGTTATGTGAGAATTGGAAATTACGACCTTCACTGCCAATTTCAGAGCATATAAGAACCTGCGATCCTTCTTCTTCATCTGCAAAATATGCAGCCGCACGATCACGTTCTATAATACTGAGGTTTTCATGGAATACTGCGGCGCGTATGGCATGTTTGTTTTTTAATAAGTCTTCTAATTCCAGCGCGGTATCTGCATGAGCACATATAACGAGTACTTTTTTTCCTTTTAGTTCTTTAAGCAGGTTAATTATCCAGTTAATACGTGGATCAAAGCTTGTCCAATGCGGTGCATTTTTCAGTATAGATATCCCCAATTCTTTTAATGACTGGTAGGCAACCTCTGGTGTTAGCATGAGCTCAGCATAATGACGGTTAAAGTCGAGAGAGAACTGCTGTTTTTTTTCTTCTGAGGTAAATATTTTTTTAAATAAAGATGAATAAGCTCCACAGATATCCAGGGCGTAACCCTTAGCTTGTCGCTCAGGAAATCCTTTAATGGCATGGCGAGTGTTTCTAAATAAAACACGACCTGTTCCATGTTGATCTATTAACAGGTTAATAGTTTTTTGTTTGGCTTTAGAAAGTTGATCGTTACTTGCAGAAGATAGTTCGGTTAATAAGTCTTTATTATCCCGGGGTACAAACTCTTTTAACACATGAATATCATGTTTTTCTAAAGGTTTATCATCAATGAGTAGCTCGGCTGTTTCTGCTAACTTTGTATAATGTGATTCTTCGGCCAAAAATGTATCGAGGTTATGAAAACGGTGTGGATCGAGTAAACGTAATCTGGCGAAATGGCTGGAAGGTCCGAGTTGTTCTGGTGTGGCTGTTAATAATAATACACTTGGGGTATTTTGCGCTAATACATCGATGAGTTGATACTCCGGACTAATATTATTTTCTTCCCATTTTAGATGATGAGCTTCATCTATAATCAAGGTATCCCATTCACCATCAATAACTTGTTGATGACGGTTAGGATTTTTCATTAGAAAGTCCAGACTACATAAAATCAATTGCTCGCTATGAAAAGGATTTAGTGTTTGGTCGATGGGATCTATATCTTCATCGGAATTTAATCCGTTCTCTTCATCTAAAGATAAACAACGTTCTTCATTAAACAAACTGAATTTTAAATTAAAGCGGCGTAACATTTCAACTAGCCACTGATGTAACAATGTATCAGGAACAATAATTAATATGCGTTGTGCTCGACCTGAGGTGAGTTGGTGATGAAGGATTAATCCTGCTTCAATGGTTTTCCCCAAACCGACTTCATCGGCGAGCAATACTCGTGGTGATGGACGTAAAGCAACTTCATGAGCAATGTAAAGTTGATGAGGAATTAAACTCATGCGCACACCATATAAACCATTGACCGATGAAGTAGATAATTTATGTTTTATATTTAATGTATCGTGGCGTAGCACGTATGCTTTTTCAGGATCAAATTGTGCGGTAAATAAACGATCTTGTGGTCGATTAAGTTTTATTGCTGCACTTAATTGAGTTTCACATAATTGACTGGCGATGCCCTCAGAATTTGTGACGTTATAAGTGATAATGCCATCATCTTCTTGTAATGCGGTGACATTAAATTTTTCGTTTTCCTGGTTCTTAATTGAATCACCCACAACAAAACTAACACGACTCAATGGGGCTTGTTCAGTGGCATAGGTGCGTACTTCATTGCTGGCAGGGAAATCAATGGTAATCGTGCGATGATCAAGTGACTCAATCAGGCCGAGTCCAAGTTCACTTTCTGTATTACTAATCCAGCGTTGGCCGGGGACAAAATCAAATGAAGACACGCAGTTTACCTATTTTAGAAAAAAAGTGAATTTATATCTGGATTATAGAGTTTAAATTTTATAGTAGCCTATAATATATGGAGGTGGATTATATCGAATTTTTTCTAAGTCGACTAATCAAGGTTTTACTGCTTCAATGTGTGCCGATAAAACGTAATCCGTAACATTTTTTCCTGGTGCCCAGTCTTTAATGAAATCTTTTGAATCATCTTTCGGGGTAATTTTAATTTCTTTAAACCCCGCAACTTGCATGTAGCTTTCGAGCTCATCAATTAATGATGCACCTGCCATACAGCCTGCATATAGTGCAGGATCATTTTTCATTTCTTCGGGCATTTCACAACTGGCGACAACATCAGAAATTGCCAAACGTCCACCCGATTTTAATATTCTATAAGCATCGCTGAATACCTGAACTTTATTAGGGGAGAGATTGATCACACAGTTTGAAATAATGACATCAACTGTATTATCAGCAATAGGAAGAAATTCAATTTCCCCAAGACGAAATTCAACATTTTCAAAGTTGGCTTTTTCAGCGTTAGTGCGCGCCTTGCTGATCATGGTTGGTGTCATATCAATGCCAATTACTTTTCCATTCTCACCAACTTCACGTGCCGCTAAAAAAACATCAAAGCCGCCACCACTACCAAGATCAACCACGGTTTCACCAGCAGACAATTCGGCAATCGCTCTCGGGTTACCACAACCTAAACCCATGTCTGCTCCATCAGGCACGTTTTCCAGGTCATCATTTGAATAACCAAGGCGTAATGAATTTAAGGTATTAATATCGATGTCATCGGAAACACCGCAGCAGCTCGATTCAATGCCACAGGATTCGTTATTATTGCTTGCTTCGGCAACTTTCGCGTAGCTCTTTCTAACTTCGTTACGGACATCGTCTGATTGTTTGTGTTGCTCTGCAACGGCTTCTTCGTTGCAACAACCGGGCTCACAGCATGATGATTCTTCTGACATTATGAATACCTTTTTTATTCGTTGGATTTGCTATTTGACATTGAAATAGCAAAAAATTCTTTTAATAGACTTACTTTTTCAGTTTCCACAAAACATTCTACATTTTTGCCCCGACGCCGGGTTTTGATTAAGCCTGCACGTTGAAGCTCTTTAATATGATGTGACAAGGTAGAGGGCGCGACAGTCAAATCGTCCCCTAATTCACCGA
>JAUWUS010000086.1 GCA_030617815.1 Gammaproteobacteria bacterium | reverse complement strand
AACCAGGTGAACCAGGTACAGGTTATGTGTTTGAGTCAAAAGTAACAGGTGGTAACGTACCACGTGAATTCTGGCCTGCAATTGAAAAGGGTTTTGAAATGATGAGTACAAAGGGTGTTCTTGCGGGCTTCCCTTGTTTAGATTTTAAAGTCACCTTGATGGATGGTGCTTCCCACGCAGTGGATTCATCTGCAATGGCCTATGAGTTAGCTGCGAAAGGGGCTTATCGTCAGTCTATGACTAAAGCCGGTCCTCAGTTAATGGAACCCATTATGAAGGTCGATGTATTCACACCGGAAGACCATGTGGGAGATGTTATTGGTGATTTGAATCGTCGTCGTGGCATGATTTCTGGTCAAGAAGCTGGAACAGCTGGCGTTCGTATCAAAGCTGAATGTCCACTTTCTGAAATGTTTGGTTACATTGGTGACTTACGTACCATGACTTCTGGTCGTGGTCAGTTCTCAATGGAGTTCTTAAACTATAAAGCTTGTCCTAAGAATATATCAGAACAAGTTATTAAAGAGACTAAAGAAAGAGAAGAAGCGAAAGCTAAAGCGAAATAATAAGCTATTACGCTTATTAAGTAATTACGCTTATATAGCCAAATAAAAAGGCCGATGAGAAATCATCGGCCTTTTTTTATTCCTGACTTTTATATTATTCAGGCCGTTCAATTAATTTATCCAAATGTGTCAAAGGTAATACTGTCATACCAGCCAGCGGCATAACGTGCTTCAAGTTTTCTGAATTCAGCATCGGCATCTTTAGGACTGACGCCTCCTGAACCTTTCACTTTGTAAATACCTTTATCTTTGTTGTACCGATATACTGCAGCAACTGAAATACCATAATCAGGTGCAACCAGGCTGTAACAGGTATTTACATAAGAAGGTTCGGGCATCTTAAACCCATTAATAGCAGATACGATTGCAGCAGCACAGACTTTACCCTGGCTGTTTGCTGCAAAGCCGGACTTTGGCATTTTCCCTGCGATAGATGCATCACCAATAATATAAATATCAGGTTGCATAGTGGATTCAAAGGTACGTTGATTGACTGGACACCAGCCATCATTATTTACCAGGCCTGCTGTATGGGCAATGGCTCCCGCTTTTTGTGGCGGAATATAGTTGATAACATCAGCTGTATATTTTTCGCCCATTTCAGAATGCAGAGTACGATTCTTAACATCAATACGCTCAATACGACCACCGCTGTTGCCACTGACCCACTCAATCATGCCGGAGTAACGTTGTTGCCAGCCCTGCATGAAGAGAGGTTGTTTGGAAAATTTTTCCTTAGCATCAAGAATAAGTATTTTAGATTCAGGTTTATGTTGCTTTAGATAGTGAGCAATCAGACTCGCCCGTTCATAAGGTCCGGGTGGGCAGCGAAAGGGGTTACCGGGAGGAGCGATAACAACAACACCTCCATTGCGCATATTCTTTAATTGATTACTTAAAAGGGCCGTTTGGTTTCCACCTTGCCACGCATGTGGAATAGTTAAAGCATCACTTGCTTGCATGCCTTCAATGGCATCCCATTTAAAATCAATACCCGGCGAAAGAACAAGACGGTCATAATTAATCGTTTTCCCGGTATCAAGGGTCACTTTTTTATTACTTGCATCTATTCCTGTCACCATTGCATGAATAATATTGATTCCACGTTTTTCATGAACACCATAGCCATGAGTAATTGAGCTAAGTTCACGCATGCCGCCAAGAACAGCATTACTAAATGGGCAGGTAGTAAATTTTAGAGCCGGTTCGATAAGTGTAATGGATAAATTGGGATCAAATTTATTTAAGTATTTGGCACAAGTTGCTCCACCAAATCCACCTCCAACAACCACAACTCGTGCGCTTGTTTTAGAGCATGAAGGTAGAGCGCTCATAACAGTCAGTGCTGCACCCGTATGACCGATAAGTTTGATAAATTTTCTGCGGTTTAAAGTATTCATATCAGCCTCCTGTTAAAGACTGGAAAAATAGTCAGCGATTAGTTTAATTTCCTCGTCGGTATAGCCCTTGGCATGCCTGCCCATGACGGTCGATTTTCGACTGCCATTACGAAAATCGGTTAATGCCTGTGAAATAAAATCAGCGGACTTACCATAAATACCGGGAATTGCCCCCGGGCTTTTACCATCGGTACCGTGACAGGCTGAGCAAGAATTGCTGAGCATGGCACCCGCTGTTATACCCGCAGCCAGTGAGAAGTTGCCAACGTGTATTAAACTGAGAAATATAAATATTTGTAGAGGGGGTTTATATTGCATGGGTCTTTCTCCCTTTATGTTGGAAAACGAGACGTACTGCAAATCTGTTGTGAATAAGAACTAAGGGTAGACGAGTTTGGGAGATTTAACAGGAAAGGCCGATGAGAATCATCGGCCTTTTTTTATTCCGGATATCTTATTAAACCTCAGCCGTATTATTTACTGGTTTGTTACTTTAATGATGAGTACCGCTATATGCGTTAAGAGTACGATTTTCAGCATGCATGGTTAAATAGCTTGCTAACCAGTCTTCCACTCGATGTTTATTAAGGAATGGTCCCATCAAATGCTGGTTGCCAACGAGTTTATGTTTTAAACCAGTCAGGTATTCTTGATCTGATTCACGCATAACGACATACCAACCGGTTTGATCGTGAAATATACGAGAAGTACCAAAGCTAGATTGCATAACATTTCTCCCATATGAAAATGTAATCCTTTACTAAAGCATCTTATAAAATATTATAGTAAAAAAAATAGAACAAAACAGGCATTTATAAAATACCGTATAAAGATGACATATTATTTAAACGGCTTTAGATTGGTTTTTACTTATTTTTGTATACAATGTTATATGAAAAGTATGTGTTTAAAATAAAGAGAAAAGCGGTTACGCTTTAAAATTATTACTTTTAGGGTTATGAAATGAACTTTGTTGATGTGTTTAATGGTGATGCCGATGGCATCTGTGCTTTGCACCAATTACGCTTGGCTCATCCAGTTGAAAGCGAACGGGTAACAGGGGTAAAGCGCGACATCAATCTGCTTAAAAAGGTTAATGCTAAAGCGGGCGTACAAGTTACCGTGCTGGATATTTCTCTTGATAAAAACCGCAGTGAGCTTGTCCGGCTTCTTAATGATGGTGTCAACGTATTGTATTTTGATCATCACTTTGCAGGTGATATTCCAGAGAATAAAAATCTGGAATCACATATCGATACCGATCCTGATATTTGTACGAGTTTACTGGTGAATGAATATTTAAATAGTCAATATCTGGCCTGGGCTGTTACCGCCGCGTATGGTGATAATCTTTTTGCCGCTGCAGAAAAGGCAGCTAAACCATTAAAACTTTCAATAGAAAAATTAGAACAGCTAAAACTTCTTGGTACCTGTATTAATTATAATGGATATGGTGCAACGTTAGATGATCTTATTTTTACTCCTGAAAAATTGTATCAAAAAATTAAACCCTATTCTGATCCTTTTGATTTCATTAATAACGAACCCGCTTATCAGACGTTACTGAATGGCTACCGTGAAGATATTGCTAATGCCGGGGCAGTACAGGCTGAGTATGAAAGCGATAGTCATGCTCTTTTTATTCTTGAAAATAAAAAATGGGCAAGACGGGCGAGCGGTGTTTTTGCTAATCAGCTGGCGCAAGAAAATCCAGACAGGGCACACGCTATGTTAAGCAAAAATGAAAATAATGGTTTTGTTGTTAGTGTCCGCGCGCCATTAAATAATAAATCAGGAGCGGATGAGCTTTGTCGGAAATTTGAAAGCGGGGGTGGTCGTAAAGCTGCAGCGGGGATTAACCACTTACCGGATGTGGATTATCAAAAATTTATGGCTGCTTTTTTAGCCTCTTTTTAAGTTTATTTTTATTTATCTGTTTTTAAGCTTATGTTTGTAACTCCTGTTTCACGAACTATACTTATATTAAACATTATTTCTTAATGTTTAATTTTAACCGTAATTTTTTCTTAATATTGCTTTAATATTAGAAGGGAGGTGCATCATGGCAATAGCACTAACATTACGGAAGTACCTTGCAGAAAATGGCGTTGCTTACGACATCATTTCTCACCCCCACACCTCTTCAAGTATGGACACGGCAGAGTCTGCTCATGTATCGGGCAAAAACCTGGCAAAATCCGTTATTCTTGAAGATGAAAAAGGGTATTTGATGGCAGTCATTCCAGCAACGGAACATGTGAAATTTAGAAAAGTAAATCATGCTCTAAACCGTCATCTTGGCATGGCAATCGAGTCAGAATTGGAAGATCTGTTTTCTGATTGTGAGCTGGGTGCAATACCCATACTGGGTAAAGCATATTCGATGGAATCGATTGTTGATAACAAGCTTGCAGAGTGTTCTGAGATATATTTTGAAGCCGGTGATCATGAAGAACTTATTCACATAAAAGGAGCTTCATTTAGGAAGTTAATGAAAGATTCACAACACGCAGTCATTTGTTAATAAGTATGGTCTTATTTAGCCAGGAGATGTTTTCTCCTGGCTTTTTTTTGTATTAAAAATATCTCCGAACTAACATAGAATATCAAGGTCTTAAGCTAACACAGAAATTAAGGACAAAATTTCCTGTGATTATTTTGTGACAATTCAATGGTAGGTTGAAGTAATGTCTAGAAAAAAAATATTAATCATTGAAGATCATGTTGATTTAGCAAATATTTTAAGTTTGCACCTTTCTGATCTTGATTACTCAGTGAAGCATGCTGATGATGGGCTGAAAGGCATGAAGTTTTTGGAAAATGAGTCATTTGACCTGGTTATACTGGATCTGATGTTGCCCGGTATGGATGGGCTTGAAATTTGTCGCCGTATTCGTAATCAAAATAATTACACGCCTGTTTTAATGTTAACCTCAAAATCTTCAGAAATTGATCGTGTTTTAGGGCTCGAAATCGGTGCGGATGATTATGTAAGCAAACCGTTTAGTGTGCGGGAAGTTATGGCGCGCATAAAAGCGCTATTTCGTCGAGTTGAAGCATTTTCAGCATCGTCAGATAAAAGCATTGAAAACAAAAACAATGTGGTATTTGGCAATCTTAAAGTTGATATTGATACTCATAAAGTATCTGTTGAAGGTCGCGCAGTTGATCTTACTGCCAGAGAATTTGAATTATTACATCATTTTGTGAAACGTCCGGGACGCGTTTATTCTCGCGCCCAGTTGCTTGATATGGTTTGGGGTTATGGCCATGAAGGTTATGAGCATACGGTTAACTCTCACATTAATCGTTTAAGAGCAAAAATTGAACACGATCCAACTCATCCGGAATATATTCTGACTATCTGGGGTGTGGGGTATAAGTTCAATGATGTATTAAGCGTGTAATTTTATGTTCAGCCGGATATCGAATCGTTTATTTATTACTCAATTATTTTTATTATTGATACTTTCAGGTTTATGTATTGGCATAGTTGTTTATACCGCGCCAATGTTCATGCAGGAACTTAATCAACGTCTTAATCTTGATTTGGCAGACAACATTGTTAAAGAGAAAAAACTGATTCTGAATAAAAAAGTAAATCATAAAGCCATGAAAACAGTGTTGAATGGCATGATGTTGGTTAACCCAAGTATAGAAATATATATCACTGATCCAAATGGAAAAATAATGGCTTATTCCGCACCAGAAGGAGCCGTTAAACGTAAAGCAATTTCAATAGATCCGGTTAAAAAATTTATAAATTCAAATAGAAGTTTTCCTGTTTTAGGTGACGACCCTCGCTCTGACAAAACAAATAAAGTTTTCTCCGTTGCCCCTATTAAAAATGGTGATAGGCTTGATGGGTATCTCTATATTATATTGGGAGGTGAATCATATGATTCTATTTTTAAATTACTTGAGTCGAGTTATTTGTTACGAAGCTGGTTAGTCGCTATTTTAATAAGTGTAATAATAGCTTCCTTGATTGGTTATTTCCTTTTTCGATATATTACCCGGCGTGTTTTTGTTTTATCCAATGCAATGGAAGAATTTAAAAAAACAGATTTTACTCACCCGGTTTTATTACCGGACCGCTATGATGGAAGAAAAGGAGATGAAATAGATCAGTTGGGTTCTACTTTTTTACATATGTCCGAACGAATTATTCAGCAGGTTAAATTACTAAAACACAATGATAATTCTCGTCGAGAATTAATCGCGAATGTTTCACATGATTTACGTACTCCTCTTGCGTCTTTACAAGGCTACCTTGAAACTTTATTGCTTAAGCATGGCTCATTAACTGAACCTGAAATATTAGAATACATACAAACTTCTTATGAGAGTAGTCAACGATTACAAAAACTGATATCAGAGCTATTTGAACTTGCAAGTTTAGAAAATAATGATGCAACACTTCATTTTGAAGCTTTCTCAATGAGTGAGCTGGCGCAGGATGTTAGTCAAAAATTTAAACTTCATGCTGAAAACAAAGGTATAAAACTTGAAACAAAAATACCGGAAATACCGGTTTTTGTTTCTGCTGATATAGGTTTAATTCAACGTGTTCTGGAAAACCTGATAGATAATGCAATTAAATATACGCCAAAAGGTGGAGAGGTTGAAATTGAACTAAATATTGGAGACTCTAAAATTGCCACTATCATTCGTGACACAGGGCAGGGTATATCAAAGCATGATGCGCAACATGTATTTGAACGGTTTTATCGTGTTGAAAAACACCGAGATCAGGATGGTTCAGGTTTAGGGCTAGCGATAGTAAAAAGAATTATGCAGTTGCATGATAGTTCTATATGCATTTCACCTGCGCCAAATAAAGGCACAATATTTTCATTTGATTTACCTTGTGCGAGAATTTAAATTGATGTGATAAAAATGTTATAACTTCGTGACACTACAGCAATAGCTTTCTTCCATGCTGCTACCTCCAAACTAAAAGACAAAAAATTATAATACCTCGGAGGTATCAAATGAAAAAAGTATCTGGAATATTTGCATTGCTTGCAATGGGTAGCATGGCCGTAAGCCCAGTGATGGCAAGTGACTGGAATAATTATCGAGTTACGATTACAAATGCAACATCGCATCATGTTATTACTCCACCATTAATAGTGGTTCATAACAAGCATTTTAAATTGTTTGAAGTAACCGAAGCGGCGAGCGATGGTTTAGCCGCTCAGGCAGAAACAGGTAGTCCAGCAGATCTCTATAATGAAGTGTCTGGTGCAGAGGGTGTGTACGAAGTTATCACGGGTAGCAATGTTATTGTTTATGGGAATAAAGCAACGTTTGAAATTCGCGCACCAAAAAAAGCCATGATTAGTATGACAGCAATG
Source organism: Gammaproteobacteria bacterium (assembly GCA_030617815.1). GTDB lineage: Bacteria > Pseudomonadota > Gammaproteobacteria > UBA6429 > Thiohalophilaceae > JAGLTQ01. Next base: position 1,015 of record JAUWUS010000086.1, on the reverse strand, counting down.
TTAGCAACATCAAATGACGCTTTTACTGCAATTTCTGGCAAAGCATTGCCTAAAAAGAGAGTGACTTATATGGCGACGACTTATGATGCTGGTTCAGAATACAATAATGAAAATTGTGCATTTATTCCTGGACCACCTTGCGTAGAAGGTTCTGGTAATGCTCGTGCAACTGAAGGAGCGGAAGGTTTTATTACTATCCACAGTGGTATTAAAGGTGGTAGTGACTTAAATCCGGCGCATCTTGACTGGCGTGGCGCAACATCAATTGTTTCAATTACACGCATTGATGACTAGTATTACACAACCATCAGACAAATTGTCTGATGGTTTTTTTAATATTCAGTTAAAGCAAAAGGTGAATAATGGTTAGATACAGTTTTATTTTATTTGTTTTGTTAATGAATTCACTTTATGCAGAACCTTTGCGTCTGGAAAGTGGTGCTAAGAAAAATACACTTATAGAATTGTATACTTCAGAAGGGTGCAGTAGTTGTCCTCCTGCGGAAGATTATCTTAATAGTTTAAAAAACAATCACGAACTCTGGAAGAAATGGGTTCCGGTCGCTTTTCATGTAGATTACTGGGATTATATTGGCTGGCGAGATCGTTATGCGAGTAAAAAATTTGGCCAGCGTCAGTCTCTTTATGCCAGTCTTAGACGTGCCTCCACAGTATATACACCGGCGTTCATGGTGAATGGTTTAAGTTGGAGGCGAGGGATCTTCTCAAGCGTTTTACCTGAAGAAAAGGTATCAGCAGGAAATCTTGTTGTATCTATTAAGGGTGAGTCAGTTCATACAACGTATGAATCAGGTAAAAAAGCACCATTAAAATTGAATATTGCTGTGTTAGGGATGGGGTTAACGACTTATATTGAACGTGGAGAGAACGCTGGTCGAACAGCCAGTCATGAATTTGTTGTTGTCGGTTTTAATTCATCAATCAGTAATAATTCACAATGGAATATGCAGTTTCCTGAATTACATTATTCTCAGGCAAAAAAATATGCAGTGGC
>JAUWUS010000003.1 GCA_030617815.1 Gammaproteobacteria bacterium | reverse complement strand
CTCTAAAACAAACTGTGTGAATACGGTGATGTTTCCCTGTTTACTTACTAACTACACTAACTATGGCTGGCAGGTTGATTAATGTTATTTAATCTACGTAGATTGCTCTCACGAACCATTATCAGTAATCCTGGTCCTGGAAAATTGGTAAAAGCAGGAACTGCATTATTTTATATTGCACATAAACGATTTGATAAAATCAACTGGGGCGCGTTATGAAATCATCTGTCACACGACAAAAACTAAATACACCTGTTGAAAATATCGACACTAAATGGCCTTCACATAAACAGATCCTTAAATCAGGGGAATCTGCGAATGATCACTTTAAAGAAAGAGAAGGGATTAAATATGCAGGTGAGCATCTAATCATCGATGTATGGGATGCAACTCATCTTGATGATTTAAAATTAATGGAAGACACCTTACGGCACGCTGTAGAAGTATCTGGTGCGACTTTATTACATATCCACTTACATCACTTCACGCCGACTGGCGGGATCTCCGGTGTAGCTGTTCTCGCTGAATCACATATTAGTGTGCATACTTGGCCAGAGAAAAATTATGCAGCTTTTGATGTATTTATGTGTGGTGATGCTGAACCCGAAAAAACTATCTCCATTTTTCAGAAGGCTTTTTGTTCGAATAACATTGAAGTGAAGGAAATACTTCGTGGAATTGAACTTTAAACTAATTTTATTGAAATTTAAAAATAGTATTGACGATAAGTAAAAATATAATGCCATTATATAAAAAAGTATATGTATGTAGGTTATATCTTACAAAAGTAGTAGTAAGGCACCTACATCTTAAATAACTTATCATTGAAGAATGTTTGTGTTTTGAGATACACTGAGTAACAGAATTATAATAATAACTATATAATGGTTAACTTATGGATAAGCACAGTAAAATAGAAGCGCTACAAGCAGATCTCGAAAACCTCAAAGATCTATTTAGTCAAAAAGTTAACCATATAGAAAAACAAATAAGTGATTTATCAACCGAAGCGGATGAGCTTAAATCGGTTGCAGTAATAGCAGAAGCTTCAAAATCCAAAACTGAAATTATCAAAGAACCTATCGATACGATTGCCGCCAGTATTGAAACACCAGAATCTAAACCTGAAGTTTTCATTGAATCTAATTCACCTGTTATCGAAGAACCGATAATGGCGATGAACGAGAAAAAAACTGAGGCGTCAGCTCCAGAAGAGAAAGAAGTAAGTTCAGGTGGCACAAGTTGGACACCGCCAACTAAATCTCAAACAGAAGAACCTAAAAAATCAGAATCTAAGAAAACAGACAGCAAATGGACATCTCCTGTATCACAAGCAGATAGCTGGACTACACCTGAGCCAGTTACTCCAAGAGAACCCATGCCGAGTTTCACAGAGATGCTTACATCTTTGTTTTTATTTATTTTTTCGCCATTATTAAAACCACTACAAGCCTTCTTTCCCCAGGTATTCACATTATATAAAAAATTTAAAGAAGAGGAACGCCTTAGTATTTTCTTTTTAACTGCGGGTGGGGTGGTTGCGACTATTCTCGGTTTTGTTTTCTTACTGCAGTATTCTTTTTCAAACTATCTATCCGAATTCGCGAAAATTATTTTTGGTTATGCTGTCGCCATTGCTATTATTGCAACAGGTTGGAAGATCACTAATAAATCAGAGAAGTTTAAAGATTATGGCGCGTCATTAATTGGGCTTGGCATTACACTCAATTATGTTTGTACGTACTTTATTAGTTCCTACTTTAACTTTGTGGGTGATGTGGGAGGATTCGTATTATTTGGTGTTAATACAGTACTTGCATATTTTTTAGCGTTAAAATTCGAAACACGTATTGTTGCAACAATTACATATATTGGGGGTGCGTTTACACCATTGCTACTTAATGGTGAAATGGACAGTGCCAGTTTATACCTTTCGTACTTATTCTTATTGAGTGGGGCGGCCTTACATCTCTCAAGAAAAATACACTGGATTGAACTTTCCTATTTTTCCTTCTTATCGACTTTGGCAATATTTGAATTTAGTCTGTTATCACTGGGTGGTACGGCATCAATTAATTTATTCATAGTTGGACTAATTCATGCGTTTTTCTATTTATACGTTTATTACGCTCTTTTCTCGGGTGATTCATTTGCGTTGCGTGAAACGCTTAGTAAAAAACAGCTTGCCATGTTCTGCGGTAGTATTACCTTATATTTATTTAATCTTTATTATTATATTGGGCCATCACATACACTGGGTATGATTTTAATCGTTAACGCACTCCCCTTTGTGCTGTTTCTTGTTAAAAACTACAAAGCATCAAATCAACATCAACGCGCATTAATGACAACCTCCGTAGCCACCTTGCTAGCTATTTCTGTCCCACTATTATTCCGCCTGGATGTTATTGGATTAATTTGGGCTCAGGAGAGTTTAGTCTTACTTTATTTGGGTTTCGTGTTTGCGAGTGACTTTATTAAGAAAGAAGCCTATATCGCACTGGTGGTATCTTCAGCTGTCATTATTTGGTCAATCATTGATAATTATTCATTGTGGTCAACATCAATGCTTAATGTGAATACTGTATCGCTGTTATCTATTGGTGTTTTACTTATAGCCACGATAAAAATTATTGAGAAATTTAAGGATTTAGCGCAAGAGTATGATTTCAATATACAAAACATTGCCAGGGAGTCGCTGTCACTCTGGATGGTAGTGACGTATATATTAGTCGCTTATCAAGTATCACCAGATTACATGCTTTTATCGTCGATTTTACCAATGCTCTTTATGATTTACCGAGGAAGTGTTCATAATCTTTCATTTACAAAAAGGTTAGGTGTTCTTTTATATGGCTTGATTTTCCTTCAAATAGCCATGTCAGTTCAAGCAACTGAGAGTTTCCGGTTTGCTCATCAAACGCTTCAAGGAAAAGTTGCTCTAGTCGAATCCTTGTTGTTGTTAGCATTCCTTCAAACATTTTTTACACGATTGTTACCTGAGAGTAATTGGTTAACATACGTGAAAAAACTACGAGTAACTTTCTTATTTATTGCACCGTTATTATTGCTACCAACCGTTTTACGACGTGCACCAGAGTTTTTCGCTTTAGCATTATGGGGATCGTTTGCCCTAAATTACTATATTGCTAAGACATCTAAGCATTCTATTATACAAAAAGAGCTTGTCGTCCTTTACTTTATTACACTTGCGATTTCGATCTTACCCATCGTAAATAGTACAACGTATTCTATATTTAATATTGAAAACTGGCCTGGGTTAATCGCTTTCGGACTGGCGTTACTTGCATTCCATCAGAAAATATATGAACGCATACTGCCGGATAATAATTGGCGTAAAGTTACGATACGGTGGAGAGTAGGGTATTTGTTTGCCTTGCCATTAATTTTCTTGCCGGTTGTTATATTCAACTCACCCGAATATTTGTCTTTGGCATTATGGGGATCATTTGCATTAACATACTATATAGCAAAAAAGACGAAATATTCTATACTCCAAAAAGAACTTGTTGCTCATTATTTTACGACCATTGCAGTATCAGTCGGTGTTATCGCATTTAGTCAGAACCCAGATATGTACAGTTTTGGTAGTTGGCCATACTTTGTAGGTCTCGCAATCGCCTTAGCTGCATTGCATCGAAAATCATATGAGCAAATTATACCAGATAACAGCTGGATTCATTTAACTAAGACGTTACGCATAACTTCGCTAGTTCTATTGTCGTTAATCTTTATTCCGGCTGTTATCATTTTTATGCCAAAACTTGTGCCAATAGCTTTATGGCTATCATTTGCACTTAATTATTTAATTGCGACTCGCGTTGACTATGTTGCCCTAAAGCATCAGCTTAATGCGCACTATTTTCTATCCGTCGCAGTTTCTATTTTTGCGATGCTTGAAAGCCACACTACGAATATCTTAGCTCTAGCTAACATTCCAATATTTATCGGGTTAGTCGTATCAGGATTTGTTTTAATAAAAGAAGGAATGTTAGAGTCAACGAAGCTCAAAGAATCTCACCTCAAATCTGTAATGGTGGCGTGGTTCTATCATTCTTGTATTGTCATTGGATTTATTACACTTTTCGTAACAAGTCGTATTGATGGAGGAATTTTAATTGTCGGATCGTATATCTTGTATATGTCATTGAAGGAAAATAGATTACCAGCACTTAAGAATATTCATGCCTCAAACTATTTTGTCAGTATGCTGATGCTTGGCTTTGTAGCAGTGTATCAATTGTCAGCGTCAAAATTGAGTTTGAGTTATACCTTTAGTGCCGTGATCGGTATTCTGGCGGTATCTCTTGTTCTATATATTGTCAAAAATGAGAATTCTCATCGGCTTGCATTGATCGGAAATACAAAGCTCAAACGTGAAAATAGGCGTATAATAGAATTATGGTATGCACAGATATTGGTGGCCGTTCTTTATATGTCTTTAATTAAGATGTTTACAGGGGACTGGTATGGCCCTGCGACAACAATTGCATTGGTGGTTCATGGTATATCAATAATATTCCAGTCAAATAAACCACTGTATAAATCATTAGTTAAATTTTCAGTGGTTATGTTTAGTGCAGCATGTATTAAGATATTTGCATATGATTTAGAAGGGTTCACGCTAATTCAAAAGATACTCGTCTTCACAATAATTGGAATGATATTGCTCGTATCGGCTTATTACTTTAATAAAATGCGAAATGTCGAACTATCCAATGGTTAAATAAATATAATATTTTAATCAAAGGGAGAAGCTAAGAAATTCAATATTAAAAATATTTTTTATGGTGAAGAGCTCCCTCACCGCAGAGAAACATATGATAAACAGTTAGTTAAAGCGCATAATAATACGCTTAAGTGGTACGACATTATGTTATCGCCTTATATAGCAGATATATTATCTATAAAGTTAAATAGATTTTGATGATATATCCTGATTTCAAAGAATTTATTAGTAAGCCATATTTATTATGCTTCTTAAATCCCCTGTAAACGTAATCTAAAATAGGTTTTGTTAAGTGGTGGTTTACGTAATCCGATTTATGTAACCTCACGACAGCCCGCCTTATGATTTAAGGAGAGAATGGCATCGCAACATAAGCAGGACATTCTTGCTTGGAAAGATTACCAAGTTCTTTTAAAAACGAATTACTTGTTTTTAATGCACATTCATCAAATCCGATTACGCCATGTGATATATCTTTTACGATAAAATGAAAGCTATTGTTAAGGTGTTTATTGATTTGTTCTCCCCATTGCCATGGGGTTACCGTATCATGTTCTCCCGATAAGATTAATGTTGGGATAGAAGATTTTACAGGTCGGTTTGATAAGCGTAATTTACTGTCTTCTTTTAAAAGATTACAAGGCATGTATTCCCATTCAAATCTATTATAGTATTTTAATAATGGATACTTGTTGATTTCTTTATCAAGTTCATCTTTTGTGATGTCTCCATTGTCATTACATAATACAAAATTGTAAACCATATCATTCATAGTAGAATCGAGAAACATATCGGCATAGTAGGTAATAGCAGGCCGCATTAATTTTTGTTTTCCTTGCGCAACTTCATTTATGACATCAGGCAGTGATGCTGTTATTTCTGAATCATACATTGCTGTAAATAAAGAGTATACAAATCGATCGTCATTAATAAACACATCATAATGGCCATCGCTATAATATTCTGGCAGATGAACTAGCATGGGTTCATTCTTTAATTGATTAAGTGCCTTAGTAAATAATTCTTTCAGGTCAGGGTATTTTTTATGACATACCTCATTATTTCGACAACGTTTAAATATGTTCTGAACGGTATTATCTAATATTGATGGCCATGAGAGCACGTCATTAATTGATGATGGAAAAGGGGAGTCGAGAATAACGCTGCGTAATTTTTCAGGTGAACGTCTCATGAGTTCTAAAGCGACCCGAGTGCCGTATGAAACACTATATAAATTAACTGTTGGGTAATTTAAGGAATCAATTAAATCTCTTAAATCTTGCATATAGTGTTGAGTAGAAAAGTTTGACATGCTCACACTGGGTGCAAGGTTTTGATAACATATTTTAGTTTGCTCAACTAATTCACGATAGTATTCTTCTTCAGATATGTTTCGAGGTAAGTTTTTATAATGAATATTAAGCAGTTCTTTGCATTGAGGTTGAGGATAGCTTAATCCCGTACCTCGATGGTCATAAATGATAAAATCACGATTCCAGCCTAATGAATCAAATTCATCTATCCAGTATGAAACATTACTATCTGTATCTACTCCAACAGAATAACCCGGCCCGCCATTAATATAGATAACAGGATCCGGGTTTTGACTAAACCCCATGTTTTTAATGACAACGACAGGAATAGAGATTGAATTACCAAAATTTTGCAGGCTGGGATAAAGGCGAGCACAGTGAACTATTTTTAGGAGGGGAATATCAAACCAGCAAGATTGCCATTCAATACGCGTTCCATTATCTAGTTGTGAGTTTTCGGGAGGGAGTAATAAAATCGTTCTGGATATTAGTAAAATAAACAAAAATATGAAAGGAATGAAAAATAATTTTTTATTATTCTTTATCCGCAAAAGACCATCCCACTATTACAATTATAGAAAAATATACCAGCACACATACATTTTGAACTATGTAATATACGTTATTAAATAAGGAATTGATACATGGTATATCGCAGTAGTTTATTTGTGCTGTACCCGCTAAACTTACTTTATGAATATAATCGATACCCATTGCCATCTTGATGTTGCTGACTTTGATCTTGATCGGGATAAAGTGATTAATCATTGTCACGAACAAGGGATTTCTAAAATTATTGTTCCTGCTATTGAGTCGAAAACCTGGGGCAAGCTACTTGATTTATGTAAAGCAGAAAAAGGACTTTATCCTGCACTAGGTTTACATCCTGTTTTTATTGAGCAACATCAAACTGATGATGTTAATAAACTTGAGCAATTATTAGAAACGCAGAGGCCGGTTGCTATTGGGGAAATAGGCCTGGACTTTTATATTAAGGAATTGGATCAACAGCAACAAACGCACTTGTTTGAAACGCAATTACAGATTGCAAAAGATCATGATTTGCCCGTTATTTTACATGTTAGAAAAGCACACGATCAGGTTTTACAATTATTAAAAAAAATCAAAGTGAAAGGCGGATTTAGTCACGCTTTTAATGGCAATGAGCAACAGGCAAATCATTATATTAATCTTGGATTTAAGTTAGGTTTTGGTGGAACGTTAACGTATGAAAATGCTCATAAAATTCATCATTTGGCAAAAACGTTACCGCTTGAAGCGATAGTATTGGAAACCGATGCCCCCGACATGGTGGTAAACTCTCATCGGGGTGAACGAAACAGTCCAGAATATATTACAGATTGCTTAACTTCGCTGGCAAAAATTCGTAATGAAGATGTTGAGTTCATCGCAAGACAAACCACTCAAAATGCAAATGATATAATTAATTTTTCAGACTATGACAGACAACAATCAAATTAATAATAATGATGCTTTTGCAGGCGTTGCCCGGCTTTATGGTAAAGAAGCTTTTGCCTTAATTAAAAACATGCATGTTTGTGTCGTTGGTATTGGTGGTGTTGGTTCATGGGTGGTGGAAGCACTGGCACGCTCAGCAGTAGGGGAAATTACGTTAATAGATTTTGATACTATTTCATTATCAAACATGAACCGGCAAATTCATACATTATCTCACACGCTCGAAAAGAAAAAATGCACAGTGATGCAGCAACGGGTTAAAGAAATTAACCCTGAATGTATTGTTAATATAATTGATGATTTCATTACCCTGGAAAATATGGCCGATTTTTTGTCGCGGGATTATGATTATGTGGTTGATGCTATCGACAGTATTAAATTTAAAGCCGGTCTGATTTATTATTGTAAGCGCAATAAGATTCCGGTGATCACTATTGGTGGTGCGGGTGGTTTAACGGACCCTTCGGTTATTAAAGTTGCGGATTTGTCAAAAACGTATAACGATGCTTTAGCAGCTAAAGTTCGCTCGACATTACGTGACCAGTATAACTTCACAAAAAATTCAAAACGGCGTTTTGGTATAGAGTGTATTTTCTCAGGCCAGCAACAACTGTACCCAAAAGAAGATGGCACGGTAAGTCATGAAAAACCGGGTATTCATGGCGTTTCTCTGGATTGTCGTTTCGGCTATGGTGCAGCTTCGTTTGTGACAGGCACTTTTGGTTTTATTGCGGCGGCAAGAGTGATAGAGAAATATTTACATAAAAAAAATAAATAAAACTGGTATATCCTGATTTTCATTCTACACTCATATCATTAATAGCAGCTGCAAAAGGAGCATGTACATGTTGATTAATATAAAATTTATTACCGCTTTTATTCTCTCGTTGTTTTTTTTATTTTCGGTAATTGTTCAGGCTGATGAGTCAGTGCCTGGTTATCAGCAAGCGCTGGATCATTTTAAAACGCAAGAAAAAAAACCTAAAAAAGGTGGTGGTATTAGTAAAGATGATAAGGCCATTATGAAGAAGTCGGCTGAAGATCTGGCTAAAAGTATGCCTTCACCCGGGTTAAAGGTTGGTGAAAAAGCCCCTGATTTCACGCTAAAGAATGCTTTTGGTAAAAACATAAAACTTTCATCAGCATTAAAAAACGGGCCTGTTATTCTCAGTTTTTATCGAGGAGCATGGTGTCCTTACTGCAACCTGCAATTACATACTTTACATAAAAGTATGCCGCACTTTAAAAAATATGGTGCTCAACTTATATTGGTGACGCCGCAAACGCCAGATAAATCCAAAGAACAAATTAAAAAGGATAAATACGCTTTTGAGGTGTTAAGTGATTTAGACAGTAAAGTTATGAAGCAATATAAATTGTTTTATAAAATGGATGCGGAACTTGTTAGAGTATATAAAAAGCTTGGGCTTGATATTGAAAGCTATAACGGCAAAGGCAGAAATGTTCTACCTGTTCCGGGAACTTATGTCATTGATAAAAAAAGTATAATAAGAGCTGTACATGCAGAGTTGGATTACAAAAAACGTATGGAACCTCAGGCTATTATTGATGCGTTAAAAAAACTGTAACAAAGGTATAAGAAAATAAATTTTATATATAGTAGTGTTTTAACCGTTCTTTTATTTTGGATAGCTATAAATGGATTTTTCTATATACAGCAACCCAATATGGTTTTTTATCCGCTTGAAAAAATAGAAGTAACACCTAAAGAATGGGAATTAGATTATAAACAGGTAAATCTCAGAATTGAGACGGGTGATGTTATTTCAGGCTGGTATATTCCTCATCCTGAAGCAGAGAAAACAATATTATTTTTTCATGGAAATGGTGGAAATATATCTCATAGAGGGGATTCGTTATATATTTTTCATAAACTGAAATTAAATGTTCTGATAATCGATTATCCTGGATATGGGGAAAGTGAAGGACAACCTTCCGAGCACGGACTATATCAATCTGCAAATGCAGCATGGCTATATTTAACTAAAGACAAAAAGATAAATCCAGAAAAAATCATTATTTTTGGACGCTCTTTAGGTGGAGCGGTTGCAACTGATTTAGCATCACGAGTAAAAGCGGGTGGGCTAATTCTTGAATCAACTTTTAGTTCGGCCCGTGACTTTGTAGATGTTGCATTTCCTGTGTTTTCTTATTTTATTTATTTACGTTATTCATTTAACTCTTTAAATAAAATTAAGTCGGTGAAAATACCTTTATTATCAATACATAGCCCTGATGATGAGGTTATTCCATATAAACTTGGTCAAAAATTATTTAATGCCGCGCCATCAGTAAAAGTCTTTTTACAAATCAAAGGCGGGCACAACGATGGTTTTATGCAAAGCATTAGGCCTTACATGCAAACTCTTCGAACCTTTATCCAGTCTCTATAATTCTGCTTGTTGCCTTTATTAACTTGAATAAATTGCTTTGTAGGCGTATTTTAACCTGTAACCAAAATGGTTATTAAACATAATAATATTAATAAATAAGTCGATTACTATTTTAGAGGGGCGTTCTATGTTTCCAGTTGATAAAAATGCGAATGTTAACGAGTTACCCTTTGTTGCTCCCTGCAACAAGCTTAAGATGGATGCACCTCTGCGGTGGTTGCGCTTAGGCTGGGCTGATATTAAAAGGGCACCAAAACAAAGTTTAACCTATGGTTTTATCATTGTTTTGTTAAGTTATGCTGTGAGTTCAATGGTATGGATTTATGGTGGGCTTGGTTTATTAGTAAGTCTATTGTCAGGTTTTCTTTTACTTGGCCCCGTATTAGCGATAGGTCTGTATTCAATTAGTTGTCAGCTTCAGGCAGGTATGACACCACGGTTGGGTTACTGTTTACGTGAAGGTAAACGACATCTGGGGAATGAGCTTATTTTTGCTGTCATTTTATCTGTGATCTTTTTGGTCTGGGCTCGAGCCGCATCAATGACACATATCTTATTTCCAGAAGTATCCAATGCGGCCTGGACTCAATATGTTCCTTTTCTAGCTGTGGGCACATTTGAAGGTGCCATTTTTTCTGCGATTATTTTTTGTTTTAGTGCATTTGCCCTGCCAATGATCATGGACAGAAAAGTAGATGTTGTTACTGCCGTTATTACTAGTATTAATGCGGTTTTAAGAAACAGGATAGTTTCATTTTTATGGGCCTGTATAATTGTGTTGATTGTCGCAGTTGGTTTTGCCACCGCTTTTCTTGGTTTTATTGTTTTAATGCCGCTAGTGGGACACGCTACCTGGCATGCCTATCAGGAAACGATTAAAGCAGAGGCCTGGCCTAAACATGAGGCGCTTAACGATAATTGAGATAACAATAGTGTAAACTAGCACTATGTTAGAACAGAATAATCTCATTCAGCCTATATCGCCGGCACTCCAGGAATTAGTGATCAAAGAAACAAACCACTTTCTTAAAAGTGCGGCAGATTATTACCATCGAAAATTCAGCGAAATCCCCGTATTGTTTGATTTAACCGGGCGTGCTGCAGGCATGTATCGGGTTAAAGCAGGGCAACAAGTCATTCGTTATAACCCGTATGTTTTTGCAAAATATTATACTGATAACTTTAATGAAACTATTCCACACGAAGTTGCGCATTATGTAACCGACATTTTGTTTGGCTTAAAAAAAATCAGACCTCATGGCAACGAATGGAAAGCAGTTATGCAGGTTTTTGGTGTGGCAGCTAACCGTACTGCTAATTATGATTTAAGCGGGCTACCAGTACGAAATTTTAAAAAGTATGTTTATTTTTGCGGTTGTCAGAATTATGAATTAACCAGTCGGCGGCATAATAAAATTCTTCGTGGTGCAGGGCATTACTTATGCCGGGATTGTGGAAATAAATTATTGTTTATAAAAAATCAGGAAAGAACAGGTTAAAAGTATGCGTGGTTTTGTTCCCCCTGATCCCTATACTAAAGTATCTGAAGAACACTACGCGGTTGTTTATGTGCCGAAAAGAAGTCGTAATCGTTTTCCCAAAGGGTGTGTTGAAGTTGTGAGCTCAAAAAAAGCGGCGCTTGAACAAGCGAATTCAGAAAATAAATTATTCGCAGCAATAGTGCTTGGCCCGTCCAAATCATCAGAAGGGCAGTATATTTATTATTTAGTTGAATGGCTGGAGTAAAATAGTGAGTGAATTATCAGAACAGAAAGTTCAGGAATTTAAGTCACTACTCCTTAAAAATCAGAAAATATTATTAGCAACTGTTCAAAGTGAAAAAAAGTCCTCAGCAACGGTTGAACTGGATCAAAGTAAAGTAGGGCGATTATCGCGGATGGATGCATTGCAAGGCCAGGCGATGACGCAGGAAACCAAACTTCGTCATGAACTCGGTTTGCGTAACATCACAGCAGCACTGGCAAGAATTGAGTCGGGTGATTATGGGTATTGTAAAACTTGTGATGAAAATATTGCAGAAGCGAGATTACTGGCTGATCCTGCAGCATCGCTTTGCATAGCTTGTGCAAACAAACTTGAGAACGAATAATTTATCATGAGCGATAATTTTTGGGAAACAAAACAACTGTCTGAAATGACAACAGACGAATGGGAGTCGCTTTGTGATGGCTGTGGTCGTTGTTGTTTAAATAAACTTGAAGATGAAGATAGCGATGAAATTTACTATACCAATGTAAGTTGCAAGTTACTTGATCTTGAAAAGTGTTGTTGTACGGATTATGAAAATCGTAAAGTGAGTATGCCCGATTGTATGATATTAAGTATAGATAATCAGGCAGCATTAGAAGTTATGCCGTCAACCTGTGCATATCGTTTATTAGATTCCGGTAAACTTTTACCCGAATGGCATCCATTAATTACCGGAAGACAAGAAAGTGTTGCAGAAGCGGGCATGTCGATTGTTGGTAAAGCTGTTTCGGAAGAGTATATTCATTACACCCAATTCCCGGAACATTTAATTAACTGGGTTACAACAAAGTAAGTACAGGAAAAAATATGGTAAACGATGTTTCACTACAATCGGATGATGAACTACGCGCACACTTACATGGCGAAACCAGTAAGTTGCCCTGGATTGATCTTGAAAAACACTTTGCCCGTGGAGTGTTATTTAAAGTGGCTAAAGGTATTGATATTTTAGACGTGGCGATTGTTATGAGTCGTGATGATAAAGAGTCACTAAAACAGTGGTTAGAAGATAAAAAAGTCACTGGTGTGGAAATTGAAGAAGCAAAAAAATGGCACGAATCCTCGGCCTCTTTATGGACGGTGGTTGTTGCGCCATGGGTTCTGGTTCAGGAAATAGAACAAAAACTGGATTCATGAAATGATAACTTTAGATCCTCGTTTATTGAATGATTGTGAAGTGCTGGGTAAGTTCACGTTATGTCATGTGTTGTTAATGCGCGATGCTAACTATCCCTGGTGTGTTCTTGTACCTGATCGTGAAGGGCTGACTGAAATATTCGATCTTTCAGCAGAAGATCAAAATCAACTGCAACTTGAATCGAACACGTTATTAGAATTTTTAAAAAATGAATTCAACGCCGATAAAATGAATGTTGCCGCATTAGGTAATGTCGTTTCACAATTACATATCCATCATATTGTGCGCGATAAAACGGATATTGCATGGCCTAAACCTGTGTGGGGTACTTTCCCTGCTAAAAGTTATACGGATGAAAGTTTAAATAAATTAACATCGCAGCTGACTGAAGGCTTTAAAATCTTGAACCTGGGCTTTCAACCGAAGTGACGGTATCTAAAAAAAAGCTCAGTAAAAAAAAGAGCCATAATAAAAAAGCGGATTGGTATGTTTATATATTAGAGTGCAGTGACAAAACACTTTATACCGGTATTACCAATAATCTGGAAAAACGGCTGGAACAACATAATAATGGACAAGAAGCTGCTAAATACACCCGTGCCCGCCGCCCGGTTAAATGTGTTTATCAGGAAATTCAGGCTAATCGTAGCGAAGCGACAAAACGTGAAATGGCCATTAAGCAGCTTAAACGGGCTGAAAAAATTAAACTTATTAAATTAATGTAAATATCTTCCCTGACTTATGCTACCTTAATCATATAGTAATCCTTTAAATTCTATAGGGTGAGATTGATTATGACTGAAGCGGTGATTAAAAAAATAAGACCGGATAAACTGGTTGTTCTTTTAGTTTTGTTTTCCATTTTGGCAATATCTTTATTTTTGCAAAGTGAATTTAATGTTAAACAATCGTTATTTTTTCTTGTAGGTATTATATTTGGCATAACGCTAATGCACGCTATGTTTGGCTTTACTGGCGGCTGGCGAATGTTTATTCGTTCACGACACAGTCTCGGCGTTCGCGCACAAATCATCCTGATTATTTGTTCATCTCTTTTGTTTTTTCCTATCGTTGGTGGTGCCTTTTCCGAGATTTCAGGTTATGCGGCACTCGGTCAGATAGGAACGTCTGTTTTAGTCGGTGCTTTTTTGTTTGGTATTGGTATGCAACTTGGCGGCGGTTGCGGTTCAGGCACCTTGTTTACAGTAGGGCAGGGGCAAACAGATATGTTGATAACGATTAGTTTCTTTATTGTTGGCGCTACCCTCGGTTCATACCATTTACCCTGGTGGTTGAGTATGCCGAATATTGGCAAGGTATCATTAATTACCGAGCTTGGCTGGTTGCCCGCTTTATTATTACAACTTGCAGTGTTAGTGGTGTTATATCGTTTTGTTTTTTCATTAGATAAAAAGCGAAACAATAATGTACCGAATCTTTTACCAACACAAAAAAGTGAAAATTTTCTGGAACAACTTATTCATGGCCCATGGCCAATCTGGTGGGGGATTGTTGGTTTAACCGTATTTGGTTTGGTTACATTACTCATGGCGGGCTATCCGTGGTCAATTACTTTTGCTTTTGGCTTATGGGGTGCAAAAATCTGGTCTGCTCTGGGTGGAGATGTTGCGAGCTGGACTTACTGGGCGGGTGGTTATCCGGCTAAGGCACTTAATCAAAGTGTGTTGGCAGACATCACTTCTATCATGAACTTTGGCATCATTATTGGCGCCACACTGGCAGCTGCATTAGCCGGAAAATATGCTCCTGAGGGGACGATTAAACCTAAACGGGTTTTAACTGCAGTTATTGGTGGTTTATTACTGGGTTACGGCGCACGTTTAGCTTTTGGATGTAACATCGGGGCCTTATTGGGAGGAATCTCTTCCGGCAGTTTGCATGGCTGGTTGTGGTTGGTTGCCGCATTTACTGGCGGCATTGTTGGTGTGAAGATTCGTGTCTGGATGAAGTTTGACAAACCTTATGGAAGTGCATCATGAACAAAAAGAATCGATTTATTATGGGTGCCGCACTTGGTCTGGCAACAATTGCCGTGGCAATTGATCATACTCAACATCGCTTACCGGATCCTGTTGAGTCAGGATATGAAGGTGCGACTATTATTGAAGATGGTGAAGAAGAAAGTCAAAGTCCGTGTTCAATGGATTCAGGCGGTTCACCGTGTTCAATGTGATTGTTCTCTTTAAATAAATAGTGACTGCTGCCGCTGAATCTCTGCTGGCCAGTTTACTGGAAATGGCAGAGTTGGAATCGAATCCTGTTTTACAAGTTATTGATCTTGCGAAGCCATTGCAGGTAAATGAAAAATACCCAACAGAGTTACTACAGTTTAATCAAACTGGTTGGCGTGCTTATTATCATTGTCACCCTGCATCTCGCGCAGGAAACCATCGCTTTAAAGGTGAGCATGGTCATTTCCATATTTTTGTACGTTTAGAAAATACTGCAAACAAAGCAGATAAGTGGTCACATCTAGCCGCGTTAGCAATGGATAATATGGGGCAACCATTAGGTTGGTTTACAGTAAATCAGTGGGTTACCGGAGAAACGTGGCAGAGTGCTGCAACTTTAATACAGCAGTTAAAAGATGTACCGTATGGCAAACAGACAAGTTTGATTGAAAACTGGCTTTTATCCTTCGTGGTGCTAAGCCATGACGCTCTTACTCAGGTACTGCAAATGCGTGATGTACTATTAGAGAAAAGACAGTTAAGTTCGAGTAAGGAAGATTATGATATTAAGCAGGATAAAGAGCTTTATTTGTTATCGGAAATTTCAATTAATTTACAAGATTTACTTCGTTTTAATTTATAAGTGAAAAGTTTATGCAATAAAAGGCGTTGTTTGTAATAACGTCTATAATATAAGACCAACATTATTATTCATATAACAAGAAGAGGTACATAAAATGAAAATTTTTTGGAGTTTAACCATTTCCTTAGCCGCGTTATTTTGGGCGAATTTAACATATGCGTTTAACTTACCAGGACCGTTGGTTGAAACAGACTGGTTGGCTAAAAACCAGGGTAATGTTGTGATTCTTGATATACGTAAAGATGTAAAAAGTTTTACTAAAAAACCGACTTTTAAAAGAGATAAAAAAACGAAAAAATTAAAACTAAAAGAAGTTGCCGGGCATATTCCTGGTTCAATTTTAGTTAATTATAAAAACCTACGTAGCAATAAAAAAATTGATGGGCGTACGGTTAAAAAAATGCTTGTCGGAAAAGCCGCATTTGAAAAAGTAATGCAAAACGCCGGCGTCAATAAAGACAGCGCAATCGTGATTGTTTCAAAAGGAAAAGATAATTTAGATTTAACCATGTCGACACGTCTTTACTGGCAAATGAAATATTATGGCCACGATAATATGGCTATTTTAAATGGTGGTATGGCGCAGTGGTTAATTGATAAACGTAAAATAAGTTCAAAAGCAACAAAAGCAAAAAAAGGCAACTGGAAAGCAACCGCTGAACGTAATGAAATACTTGCAACAAGCAAGGATGTAGAAGCAGCTTTAAAGGCTAAAACACAATTAGTTGATACACGTCCTATTAGTTTATATCTGGGTACATGGCGTAAAAAATCATATGTTTATGATAGCGGCCATATCCCCGGGGCAAAACCTTACCCCAATGAATTGTTATCCAGTAAAATGCCTGCTAAATTTTTGAAAGTATCTGATTCAAAATTATTATTTCAACAAATGGGCATTACAACAAACAAACAAGCGATTACTTATTGTAATAGCGGACATCTGGCAACAGGTAGCTGGTTTGTGTTGAGTGAACTGATGGGTAATAAAAATGTAAAAATGTATGATGGTTCTATGCACCAATGGACTCTGGAGAAACATAACGTTACAAAAATGAAAATGGAATAAAATTTTTATTTAATAAAGATAAATAACTTAATTATGGTGCTTTACCCCCTCCCTTTTAAGGGGAGGGTTAGGGTGGGGTGGTATAAAGATATCCCCTCCCCCTAACCCCCTCCCTGAGGGAGGGGGAGTAATTTGAAATTTTTATTTTAAAAAGTTAACGGGGCTTGGTATAAAACAAGCCCCGTTTTTTATTGTATATTAAAACATTCTGACCATCATCCTTCGACAGACTCAGGACGAACGGCCTTTAACAAGTATGTTGTTTCCATACTGGATGGTTTTTGATTAATTTTAATGCATCTTGTAACAGGGTTTTACCCGGTTCAGTAATATGCCAGGTCGAAGCCCCTGATGGGTGAGGTAAGGGGATCATATCAACCAGTAAACCATTTAATGTGATTTGGTGAATTTGTCCGATAACATCGGTTAATTTTTTGACTTCAAGATATTGGCTAATGGCCAGTTTACCAACAGGTAAGATTAATTTTGGTTGCAGCAAGTCAAGTTCAGCATTTAACCAGTGCGAACATGTTTTAATCTCGGTCAGGTTGGGTACTCTGTCGCCCCCTCGCGGTTTTTTTCCCGGGAAGCAACGGCATACCGCTGTCATATAAACCAGGTTTCTGAATTCTTCTTCCGTCAGGCCAATTTGTTTAAACCACTTAAATAACGTTTTACCCGCTGTCCAGGCAAAAGGTTTGGGAATGAGTATTTCTTTATCTCCCGGCGCCTGACCAATGAGCATAATAGGCGAAATAACGGGATTACCCGCAACAGGCGGGCCAAACATGTCAGGGCATTGTTTGCATTTTTTTAAATCTGTTTGGTGCCGTTTTATTTTTGTTGTATTTAGGGTCATATCTTCTCATTATTGCTCTGTAAATCCCCTCTCTCTCAGGGAGAGGGTTAGGGTGAGGGGGAATATTATAATAAGTAATTTTGTAAATTACTTTATACTCCATATATTGTATCTAACATAAGTTTATTATTTGATATGCCAATAAAAGACGATCAGAATTTCGATAACCTGTCACAACAGTTTCGAAAGAACATATATAACACGCCAAAAGGCCAAATCAGGCTTAATATATTATGGCGTGATTTAGTTGAACAAATCCCTGAGATCGAAACAGGTGGCCTGTCTATTCTGGATGCAGGTGCCGGACAGGGCAACTTTGCCTTACAGTTAGCGCAAAAAAAACATCAACTCACCTTATGTGATTTATCATCAAAAATGTTACAAGATGCTCAAGCATTGTTTAGTGAGCATCAACTTGAAAAAAATGTTCAGTTTATTCATACCCCCGTACAGAAATTATCTGAACATATAGATACACAATATGATGTTGTTTTATTTCATGCCGTACTGGAATGGTTAGCTGAACCCAAAGAAACTTTAAAGCAGTTATTAACATTTATTAAACCAGATGGTTATTTATCTTTAATGTTTTATAGCCGTACCGGTTTGATTTATCAAAACCTCACTAATGGTAATTTTGATTATGTTTTAAATAACACGCTGGCTGGAGAAGGAAAATCTTTAACTCCAACGAATCCACAAGATCCTGAAGATGTTTATAGCTGGCTAAATGAGTTTAAGTTAGAAAGCTTAACAAGAAGTGGAGTGCGTGTATTTTATGATGGCATTAGTCGTGAGAGACGTAAGCAAATAAGTGAGGAAGAGCTGCTTGAATTAGAAAAACGTTTTTCACGCATTGAACCTTATTGCTCATTGGCAAGATATGTTCACGTCTTGTGTCAAAAACAAAGTTAATTATATTAGTTTAAGCTAATGGTCTTGTTTTATGTTTGTTAATAGATAGCCATTTTACTTTGTAACCACTTGATTTTGATAAAAATAAGAGATATTTTATCTTAAGGGAAATAAATAATAGAGAGATTCTGTATATATCTGGAAAATTATAGAATCTGTCTAAATAACTGTTAGCCACCTAATTTGAGTGTTCACATGGATCGAGAATATCAACTAAGAAAATTCACTGAACTACGATTAGAGTATTATTCTGCCGGAAGGACAATATGGTTTAATGACAACATGGAAACGGCGGCAATTTTGTTAGGTTATGCCGTAGAGTTAACTTTAAAACAAATACTAGTTGCCTCTGGAAATGATGGTGATGAAAGGTTGATGAATTCTCATAACATCTTGGCATTATACGCAAAAGCTGATGAGTCCACTTTAAAAGGCGCTTTTCCCGTAACTCAAGATCTACTTCACTTTGTAACAGATCGACTACATCACAGGTATCCGCGCCAAGTGGAACAATCAGTTGCAAAAGCACAGAAACGGGGACACGCTATTTGTTTAGCTCTAAATGTAATTTCTGCTTATGATGATCTTATTATTGGCCTAGATGAATGGCTCAGAGAAAACTACGAAAACGAAAATACAAGTTTAGGAGTAATGGCAGCCCATTTTGTGAACCGTGTTACTGGACGTGCTGTGTTTCACTGTAATTCTGCCGCACTAAATATATCTCAAAAATACAATGCACTAATTACCTCTGAATACGAAAATGCCGAGAAGGAAATGACAGAACAAGGTCTAACACCTGATACTATTCAGTATAATCTTAACAATCAGAAACAGCGTTTAGAAACATGGGCAAACGCTCCTGATGGACTATGGGTTGCAAGTCACCTAAGCACAGTTTTTGGAAGTAACTTTTTTGAAACACCTCAAGAGATGCTAGCAAGTGATTTTAAGTATCCTGGACGCCATGTTAGTAAAAGCAATGGCTAATAAGGCACTCCAGTTGATTCACAAAAGTGACGCTCCTATCGTCGCACCACTTTTGCTCTCAACTGAGCTTAATAATTAGCTGTATAAAAGGAAAAATATGCATATATTTATATTATCAGTATTAATACAGGTCGCTTTTGTTTTACATATAGTAAAAACGGGTCGCAATACCACATGGATATGGATTGTTATTATGTTACCGCTGGCCGGTTCTGTCGTTTATCTGCTAGTTGAAGTTTTGCCCGATTTGCTGGGTAGTCGTACTGGCCGCAGAGCAAGCTCTAATCTACGAAAAATAATTAACCCCAACAAAGATATTAATGATGCAACGTATAACTACTCTGTTGCAGAGACCGCTGAAAACTCTATGAAACTTGCGGATGAATGTCTTAACAAAAATATGTTTAGTGAAGCTAAAGAGTTATATGAAAAATGTTTGAAAGGTGCTCATAAAGATGATCCAAACATTATGTATGGTCTTGCAAGGGCAGAGTTTTGCTTAAATAACTTTAATGCGGTTAAATCAATACTGGATGAAATAATAGACAAAAATCCTGACTACAAAAATGCAGACGCGCATTTACTTTATGCTAAAAGTTTAGAAGAGCTTAATGAAGCCGATTTAGCTTTGGAAGAATATAAGGCGCTTGATGTTTATTTCCCTGGCCCTGAGGCGACGTTCCGTTATGCAAAATTGCTTAAAAGTAAAGGTGAGCATTCGAAAGCGAAAGAATTGCTTGAAAAAATAATACATTCTTCAAAATTTTCGGGTAAACATTACAATAGCTTGTATAAAGAGTGGGTGAATAAAGCAAAAAATGAAATTAACCAGTAATGAAAAATGTATTTTTCTACCCGTTATATAATAATTTTTTTAACTTCCTGCCATTGTTTTTCCAGACGTTTTTCTGAAACAGGCATTTGAGTTTTTAAGCCCTGGGCAAAGAGTGAAACGCGATATTCTTCCAGCATCCAGCGATATAGAGAAAAAACGGGGTGCTCGTAATAATCATCATTGAGTTCAATAAAATGATCCCAATAGGGCGTAAGCATGTTGGTGTATTGCCGATCACGCTCAGCCGTTTGTTGTAATTTATCCAAGCGTTGTTGAATCGCTTGTAAGTAACGCGGGTAACTGCTTAGGTATTCTGCCGGGGTGTAATAAAGGAAATCTTCGTATATTAAATGATCAAGTTGAGATTGAATGTCAGTTAAACTGATTAACCAGTTAGGCTTAGTATTTTTCTTTATTTGTTTTCGTATTTTAGTATAGATTTCAAAAACATCAGAGAGTATTTCGCATATTTTATTAGCATTATTAACTAAATTGTTACTTCCTTGTTGTAAACATTCTTCAAATGATTTTTTATTTATAATTCTGTTTTTGTTTTCAAAAAAACTTTTTTCTATACTGGCATCAACAATAGCCAGTTTTAAATCATTGCACCCCCCGATAGTTGCATAACTCATGCAGATTTTTTGAATATTTGGCAGGTTTTTGGTTAAGTATTTAATTTGTTGTTTCAGTGCTAAAAAGTATAAACGTTTTAAGCCGTGGTGGTGGATTTCTTCTGCCTGTGTTTGGGTATCGACAATAACAATGGAGACACTGTCTTCATCATCTTGCAGGGCGGGGAAGCCCTGAATATTCAAGTTGTTGAGTGTTTTATTAATAACCTCCGGCAAATCACCAAAATCCCATTGTGTTAAGCCACTTTGTTCTAGATCCCATTTAATACCGGTACTGAATTGTTTTGAAACCTCCTGACTGAGTGATGCCTGTATTGAGGATAAATTACGCCCTTTGGCTAAACTTTTATTATGCTGATCTCGGACATCAAAATTCATAAAAAAATGGGGATCGAGGCTATCAACATGCCATGCATCATCAGGGATTGTAATGCCTGTTATTTTAGTGAGTTGCTGACTAATTGAATGAATCAGAGGTAAAGACCGATCGTTGAGAGCATCAATACAGGCATCAGCAAACTGCGGTACAGGGACAAAGTTTTTGCGTAAGTTTTTAGGTAATGTTTTAATAAGCTGCGTGGTTTTTTCGCGTAACAAAGCAGGGATTAACCATTCAAACTGAATGGGGTTAAGCGTATTAAGTAAAGTAAGAGGAATGGTTAGGGTAACGCCATCATCTAAACTTCCTGGTTCAAAATGATAGGATAAAGGTAACGCTGTATTATTCACCATAATTTGTTTTGGATATTGTTCTTCTGTTATTTCACCTGCAGTGTGCTGCATGAGATAGTCACGGCTGAGATATAATATTTCAGCATTATCTTTTTCGACTTCTTTACGCCAGCTATCAAATTTTTTGCTGTTATAAATTCCTGCTGGAATACGTTCATCATAGAACTGGTAAACCACCTCATCTTCTACTAATACATCCTGACGACGTGACTGATGTTCCAGTTTTTCGATATCAGAAAACAATTGTTGGTTGTGTTGAAAAAAAGCAGCATGAGAAGAATATTCTCTGTCGACAAAAGCACCTCGAATAAAGAGTTCGCGAGATAAGTCAGGGTCAATAGGGCCGTAGTTAATTTTTTTACGAGGGTTGATGATTAAACCATATAACGTTGATTTTTCGTACGCTGATATTTGTGCCGGGCGTTTTTCCCAATGCGCTTCAGAATAAGATTTTTTTATTAAATGACTTGCTTGTTTTTCCAGCCATAAGGGATCGATTTGCGCCACGGTTAAGCCATAATGACGTTGAGTCTCAAGCATTTCGGCAGCCATAATCCATAAAGGACGTTTTTTTCGTAAGTTTGAACCTGGAAAAATAGCAAATATATTATTTCGTGCGCCCTGATATTCACCATCTTCATTTTTTAAACCGGCATGACTGAGCAAGCCACTTAATATAGCCTGATGAATTGCGTCATAATCTGCCACGGTTGTGTTTATTTTGTATTTAACTTCATTACATTGATTGAGTAGTTGGCTATGGATATCACGCCATTCCAGCATACGGGTGTAAGATAGAAAATTGACTTTACATAACTTGCGCAATTTATTTTGTGAAATGTGTTGCCGTTGTTCCTGATAAAAATTCCACAAATTTAAATAGGCAATAAAATCAGATTTTTCATCTTTAAATTGTGAGTGCGCCTGGTCTGCCTGTTGCTGCTTGTCTAAAGGACGCTCGCGTGGATCTTGTACGCTAAGGGCACTCACAATAATCAGTACTTCATTTAAGCTGGAAAAATCGTTAGCAGCAATGAGCATCCGTGCATAACGCGGCTCAATAGGGAAGCGGGATAAAATCTTACCAATAGCCGTAATGTTCTGTTTATTCATTGCTTGTAGTTCATCAAGCAATTGGTAGCCGTCTTTTATTAAACGTGAATCGGGTTTATCAATAAAGGGGAATTTTTCAATATTGCCCAGACGAATATTATGCATTTGTAATATTACACTGGCTAAGTTGGTGCGTAGAATTTCAGGATCGGTAAATAAAGAACGGTTATTAAAATCATCTTCGGCATATAAGCGAATGCATATTCCATCACTGGTGCGACCACAACGTCCTTTACGCTGGTTGGCACTTGCTTGTGATATTTTTTCAATGGGAAGTCGTTGAACTTTAGTGCGGTAACTGTAGCGACTAATGCGTGCGTAACCGGTATCAATAACATATTGAATGCCAGGGATTGTTAGTGATGTTTCTGCAACGTTTGTTGCTAAAATAATTCTACGCAGAGTATGTGATTTAAAAACTTTTTGTTGTTCTGCGTTACTTAATCTGGAAAAAAGCGGGATGATTTCTGTTTTGTTGAAATGATGTTTGCGCAAGGCTTCAGCAGTTTCGCGGATTTGTCGTTCACCACTAAGAAAAACAAGTACATCACCGCTTGATTTATTAATACTGGTTTCATGGCTTAATTCATCGACGGCATTAATAATAGCTTGCTGTTGATCTTTTTGTGACGCTTTTTCATCATCTGTTTTTAATGGCCGATAACGTACTTCTACCGGGTAAGTGCGGCCAGAGACTTCAATAACAGGTGCATCTTTAAAGTGTTTGGCGAAACGGTCAGGATCAATGGTCGCGGAAGTAATAATAATTTTTAGGTCGGGACGCTTGGGTAAAAGCTGTTTTAAATAGCCTAAAATAAAATCAATATTAAGACTACGTTCATGCGCTTCATCAATGATCAGCGTGTCGTAATTTTGCAAAAACGGATCATTCTGTATTTCAGCTAATAAAATCCCATCCGTCATAACTTTAATATGACTGTGTTTATTTGATTTGTCGGAAAAACGAATTTTGTAACCAACGCTTTCCCCGATTTTTGTTCCCAGTTCTTCTGCAATGCGGTTGGCAACACTACGAGCAGCAATGCGGCGGGGCTGGGTGTGACCAATCATACCGTAAGTGCCACGTCCCATTTTTAAGCAAAGCTTTGGCAGTTGGGTTGTTTTACCCGAGCCTGTTTCGCCACACAAAATAATAACCTGATGCTCTTCAATCGCTTTACAGATATCGTCCTGTCGTTCATTAATTGGTAAATTAAGTGGAAAGTTGGGTATAGGTTTAGTGCTTTGACGCGTTTCGGCCACCAGAATGGAACGAGTAATTTGTTGTTCTAATATAGAATACTTATCAATATCTTCGTTATTAGAAAGTTTTTCTAACTTTTTATTAAAACGAAAGCGGTCAAACAACATGCATTGTTCGATTAATGGTTTTAATTGTTTGCTGAGGTCATTCATGTGTGGAATAAAAAGGTGACCCGACTCTTAAAGAGCCGGGAATAAATATAAGATGGACTGAAAATTAATTAGTTAAGGCTCTTCACCATAGTCGATAGTAATTTCCTGATGTATTTCAATATCTTCTACTGCGTATAATTCGTAACCATCAAATTCTGCACAAGGTTTTGTGTTGTGATTTAAATAACGTAAGGCATTTGTACCATCACGACCAACCCATCCACCTTCTTCATCTTCTGCCCATAAAACATGCATACCATTATCGGTTGTGTCATGTCCCTCATAATCCCCTAAATAGGTTCCGGCGGTAATTTCTGTGCATGCAAAAAGTCCTTTGCCGTGAATCTCTGAATCTTCAACATAAAAGAAACGGGCTTCGTTTGCACTTAATTTGATAGTCATAAGATTGTGTTTCAATAATTAATGATGATGGTGGTGACCGTCTGGCCCATGAGCATGGCCATGTTCAATTTCTTCAGCTGAGGCTTCACGAACATCGGCAATTTTAATGTCAAAATTAAGCGCAATTCCGGCTAATGGATGGTTGCCATCAACTGTGACCTGGTCACCCTCAATTTTAGTCACGGTCACGGTGATCATGTCACCTTCAGGACTTTCTGCGTGAAACTGGGTTCCTTCTTCAACGGGATGATCCGCTTCAAACATATCACGAGGCACAACCTGAACCATGGAATCATCACGTACACCGTAGCCATCCTCAGGTTCAATATGCGTAGAGAAGCTGTCGCCAGCTGATTTTCCTTTCAGTTGTCCTTCCAGCCCGGGAATAATGCCGCCGGCGCCATGCAAATAAAGAAAACTGTTATCCTGAGATTCATCAAGCGTCTCACCTTGATCATTTTTGAGAGTGTAATTAAGCGTAACAACGCTGTTTTTGTCGATTTGCATGTAAAAGCCTTTAATATTTGAATAAAATAGAGAAAATTGTTGTAAAACAGACTATACCAGAGAAAAATTGTGCACTAAATGGCTATTTAGTGAAAAACTAACTTTTAACAGATCTGTTAAAATAGGTATTTGTTACTTATTAAAAATATTATGAATAAAAAAACTTCACAGGATAATATTTTCGCATCACCGCTATCTGAAATCGTCAATTTTGTTTTTGACGAAAATGTGGTGGATGTCTTCCCCGATATGATTAATCGTTCAGTGCCTGGTTACAGCACCATTATTAACCTTCTTGGAATTATCGCCCAGCACCATGCAAAACCGGATACTCATTTATATGATTTAGGTTGTTCTTTAGGCGCGGCCAGTTTATCAATGCGACATCGCCTAACTCAAGAAGGTTGTAAAATCATTTCAGTGGATAATGCACAAGCAATGATTGAACGGTTAGATAAAATATTACTACGTGATAATAGTAAAACACCAGTGCAAACGGTATGTTCTGATATTCAGGATGTTGAAATAAATAATGCCTCGGTTGTTGTTATGAATTTCACCTTACAGTTTATTCCCCTGTCAGAGCGTAAGAAAATTTTAACTAAAATTTATAATGGTTTGAATAAGGGCGGTTGTTTGATTTTATCTGAAAAGCTGGCGTTTCCGGATGCCGTTGAAAATGAAAAACAAATCGATCTTCATCATGCCTTTAAAAAATCGAATGGGTATAGTGATCTCGAAATCGCACAAAAACGCAATGCGTTGGAAAATGTACTTATACCTGAAACCAGGGAAACACATATGCAGCGATTAAAGGAAACGGGTTTTACCCAGGTATCCTCCTGGTTCCAATGTTTTAATTTCGCTTCATTTATTGCGATTAAATAATCGGCTTAAAGATGATTGATTACAGCGAACTCTATAAAGCGTTAGAAAATGGCGATGCAGAACAATGGTTAAATACATTGGCAGATAGCATCGATCGCGCATTTAACTCTTCTCGACATGGTGAACTGGATAAATGGTTAGCCATGATAGACAATTTACCGGATATTAAACCATCATCCATCGAATTAAAAACTGAAGTTCGTATTGGCGAGAAAGATGATTGTGAGCAAAATATTCGCGATGAAATCGAACAACACTTACGCTTGCTCATGCCCTGGCGCAAAGGCCCACTTTCAATTTTTGGTTTAGATATCAATACTGAATGGCATTCAGATTGGAAATGGGATCGAGTACAGCCGCATATTAATTCTTTAAAAGGAAAACATGTGCTGGACATTGGTTGTGGCAATGGTTATTACGCATTAAGAAGCTATGCTCAGGGTGCTGGTTTAGTTGTAGGTGTTGATCCGGGGCAGAAATACATTATGCAATTTTATGCTCTGAAGAAATATCTCGGTAATATTCCGGTACACCTTTTGCCGCTGGGCATTGAAGATATACCCGCTTCATTGAAAGCCTTTGATACCGTGTTTTCTATGGGGATTTTATATCACCGTCGTTCACCGCTTGACCATTTAATCGAATTGCGTGAATGTTTAAAGCCCGGTGGCGAACTGGTTTTAGAAACTCTTGTAATTGACGGTGATGTTAATTCGGTTTTATTGCCGAAAGATCGTTATCAACAAATGCGTAATGTCTGGTTTTTACCTAGCTGTGATGCGTTGGTTTTATGGCTGCAACGTTGTGGTTTTAAAAACGTTCGTGTGGTTGATGTATCGAAAACAAGTACCGATGAACAACGTGCAACAGACTGGATGGAGTTTGATTCACTTGAAAAGTTTTTAGATCCAAATGATCCAACAAAAACGATTGAAGGTTATCCGGGACCAATGCGTGCAGTAGTTTTGGCAAACGCACCAAAATAGTCTGCTTTATTAAGGTAAGTAAAATGTTTGAAATGATAACTAAAGAACAAGCATTACCCGGTAGAAGCGAAGCTATACCGCTGCCACTAAAACATTTTGTTAATCAAAATAATCTTTCCGCACCTTATCCTGAAAATATGCAGCAAGCGATGTTTGGCTTAGGCTGTTTCTGGGGCGCTGAACGAAAATTCTGGGAAACAGAGGGAGTCTATATTACGCTGGTTGGCTATGCCGCGGGATTTACCCCAAACCCTACATATCAGGAAGTGTGTTCAGGAATGACCGGACATAATGAAGTTGTTTATGTTATTTATGATCCTGATAAAGTCAGTTATGAAACTTTATTAACGATATTCTGGGAATCGCATAATCCCACTCAGGGTATGCAGCAGGGAAATGATCGTGGTACTCAATATCGTTCAGGTATTTATACTTATTCAGATGAACAAAAAGCCCTGGCTTTTAAAACGCGGGAACAATATCAAAAAGTTTTACTTACTGCAGGTTTAAGCATGATCACCAGTGAAATTATTGATGCCCCTGAGTTTTACGCGGCAGAAGAATATCATCAACAATATTTAGCAAAAAATCCTGGCGGCTATTGTGGACTGGGTGGGCTTGGCATTCCTTTAAAATAAAAATAATTTATTTAACCTTTAGCCTGCAATGTGTGATTTTTTGTCTATAGTTAACTTATGTCAGATAAACAAAATAGTTTAAAGATTCGCGGTTCAAATACGTTACTGCACGATTCCAGCCTTAATCATCCTGAAATCCAACACGCGGAACCTTTATGGAAACGTGCGCCAACAAGAGATCCCGAAGGTAAACCTTATAGTGATTTTATGATGATTGTTCCGGGTTTACGAAATTTTGAGTCGTCTCGTTTGCGCAACATAATTAATAAAATGGAAGCGGTGTTAAAACTTTTTGAAAAGGATATTATTGTTGCGGACTTAAATTTAAAAATAAATGTTTTGTGGGTGACTATACAACCCCGTCTGGGTTTGAGTACAGAAATGGCGGCGTTACTTCATCATGCTGTGCCAGAAGCCAAGTTGGTTTCACAACATTCAGCTTAGCGCATGAATAGCGAGAAGCTATCCGTGTGAATATATTGACTGGTTAGTCACGTAAAAAATGCAGAATATTTTCTTTTTCCCGCAAGGTATCTTCATAGCCGAGTTTGATCAGCGCATTGCAATAACCCCTTTCAAATAACAGGTAACTCATAAAACTACTGTCCGTTTTTGAATAGGCGCCAATACTCCGCAACAGAATCTTTATTGATCGCGGTAATTCATGCGCATGCTCTGCTGCCATTTTTCCTATGTCATCACTTGGAGAGATAACCTGTACTTCAATTTGACGTAATGTTACTCCATGTTGTTCACGGCTCTGATCATCAATTAAATTAACTGTTTTATTAATTCGTTGTAAACGTTCGATGTCGGCATCAAGACTATCAAGAAAAATACTGTTTAAGGTATGTCCCGCGATTTCACCCAGAGTAGGTGGTTTAGGGTCTGATACACGTTCTAATTCATAATCAATTTGGCGGTTACCGATAATTAAAATGCGATCAGCTCCGAGATGTACTGCAGGGCTAATAGGTGCTGTTTGGCGAATAGAACCATCACTGAAATATTCACGATTGATTTTTACCGGTGCGAATAAAAAAGGAATGGCTGATGATCCCATTAAGTGATCAACCGTGATTCGGGTTGAAAAACCAATGCGTTGTGCACGTTTCCAGTTTTTGAGGGATGAATGACCATGATAAAAAGAAACGGATTGATGACTTGAATAACCGGTGGCATTAACACTTAAAGCATGTAATGTTTCTTTTTCGATTGCACGTTGATACACGCTGCTATCAATAAATTTTTCTAATAGTTTTCTTAATGGCGTTCTGTCGAGTATGTATATTGGACTGTGTTTTCCTAATCCACCCAAAATCATTGCTAACAACAAGTGGCTCACTGTTTTTATTATTCCGAAAGCATCTATTCTAAATACCTGCTCTGATGTAAAGTTGGACCAGACATTATGCATTCTGCGAACCGAGTTTTTAAAGTGATCGCTTTTTGCCGCTAATGATGCGGCATTGATTGCGCCAGCAGAAGTGCCGCAGATTATTGTGAAGGGACTAGGAGCATCAGAAGGCAACATTTCTGCTATCGCTTTTAAGACACCTATTTGGTAGGCTGCCCGGGCACCACCTCCGGTCATGACTATTGCGAGTTTTGGTTTATCCTTTTTATTCTTACTCAAAAAATGAATCCTTATTCAGAGCTTTCTATTAGTAATGTTATTAATTAAATTCAGTATAGTGTACTGTTTGGCATAATTTAAGTATAAATTATGCATTAATTTAATAAAGGATTATCATTTTGAATGAAAAAAATCATAAACCCGCTTATTCAGGAAATTCTATCATGGTTCGCCCGGATGGGCCGTTGATATGTAAAGGTGATGCGGACATTACATTACAGGATGCAGATCATAAAATTATTTTAAAAGATAAAGAATTTGCTCTATGCCGTTGTGGCTTATCCAAAAACAAACCTTTTTGTGATGGCACACATAAAACGAAAGAGCTGAAAATGACACAAGCTTTTAATGATGAACGCAAAGAAGATATTAATGGCATCGTTGCTGATATGATTATTACAGTTAAAACCAATGCAATGTATAGCATTAAAGGCCCCGTAACAATTTTTAGTCGTGATGGTTTATCTAAAACGACAAGAACTAAAGCAGCCTTGTGTCGTTGTGGGTTTTCAGAAAAAAAGCCATTTTGTGACACAAAACATAAGAAATGCGGTTTTATAGCCTAAGTTCGTTAAAACTATTTTATTTCAGGGCTACGTTTATATAGTATAAAAGGTTATGACTCCACTTCAACGTTACCAGTCCGATTTACAAAAGCAACGAATTAAAGCTGATGATAAACAGTTACAAGCGGTGCAATGCACTGAGCGGCTATTTTCTGAATTAAACGCCGCATCATCGAATAAAGGAAACTTGTTTTCATTTTTATCTAAACAAAAAAATATTCGCGGCCTTTATCTCTGGGGTGGCACCGGTCGGGGTAAAACATATTTAGTTGACAGTTTTTATGAGTGTTTGCCGAATAATAAAAAACATCGGGTACACTTTCATCGCTTTATGCTTGAAATTCATCAGCAACTGGAAAACTTACCTAATTCACCTAATCCACTTGATATTATCGCTGCCCAGCTAGCTGAAAAAATGAATGTTTTATGTCTGGATGAATTTCATGTACATGATATTGCTGATGCCATGTTATTGGCCGGATTACTCAAGGCCATGTTTGAACAAGGTATTACTCTGGTAGCAACATCAAATATTGCAATACATGATTTATACAAAAATGGATTGCAACGGGAACGTTTTATGTATGCAATTGAATTGCTGGATAAATATACCGAAGAGTTTGACTTGGGGGTTGGTACTGATTATCGCTTTAATATTCTGGATGAAAGCGAATATTTTTATGTGTTTGACGAAAAAAACACAAAAGAAATGAGTGAAGAATTCTTATTAAATAAATTCACTGAGTTAGCACCCTGTAAGCCAAAGAACAAAAGAAGTATTGAAGTTAATAATCGTGAAATAAAATATATTTTATATGCTGATGACGTGATTTGGTTTGATTTTTATGAGCTTTGTCATACTAACCGTTCCGCATATGACTATATTGAGCTTGCAGAAAAATTTCATACCATCGTATTAAGTAATGTCGGCATTATGTATGAAAAAGATGATGCTGCAGCAAAGCGGTTTGTTCATTTTATTGATGCGGCTTATGATCACAATGTGAAGTTATTAGCTTCTGCTGCTGCTGCGCCGGATGCACTTTATCATGGTAAACGTATGCAGTTTGCTTTTGCAAGAACAGTTAGCCGGTTAACTGAAATGGGAACACAACATTATTTAAAGTTGGCGCATAATCCGACTGGCACAATAAGAACCTTAAGTTAGCTATGAATAGGAATAGCGATTTAATCTCGTACACCTTATAATTGTCATTTGACACAGCAATAATATTTATTTTCAATATTTGGCAAGTAATAAGGAACGAGTAGTTTGTATCAACTAGCAGAACAGTACCTCAAAGCGTTTACGGATATCAGCGACAAATCAATATTTGCGCAAAGTTTGATTGGGCTTGAGAAAGAAATGTTGCGTGTTAGTCACAAAGGTGGTTTAGCACAAACACCTCATCCCATCAGGCTTGGCTCGGCACTGACTCACCCGCATATTACGACAGATTATTCTGAAGCCTTGCTGGAGATGGTGACACCGCCGTCAAATGATATAAGTTCTGTGCTACAGTTTTTGCGAGACACGGAACATTTTATTTATAACCAACTCGATAACGAATTACTCTGGGCAACTAGTATGCCTTGTGTTGTTGCAGGTGAAACCAGTATCCCTCTTGCGCAATACGGTTCGTCAAATGCGGGTTTAATGAAAACGGTTTATCGGCGAGGACTGGGGCATCGTTATGGACGGGTAATGCAGGTTATTGCCGGCGTGCATTTTAACTATTCATTTTCCGAAAAATTTTGGCCAATATTTTTTGATATTAGTAAACAGGATCATAAAAACACATCGCAAGAATTGATTTCTAAAAATTATTTTTCTTTGTTGCGCAACTTGCAACGCTTTGGCTGGTTAATTCCTTATTTGTTTGGTGCATCACCTGCGGTTTGTAAATCTTTTTTGCAGGGTAAAGAGACCACATTGCTAGCTTTTAATGAGACCACCTATTACGAACCTTTCGCAACCTCATTGCGCATGGGTGATATTGGTTATCAAAATAATAAAGAAAGTGAAGTGGGCGTTGTTGCTGATTATAATTCGTTAAATGAATATATTAATAGTCTGCAACATGCAATTGAAACACCTTGTCCGGAATATGAAAAAATTGGTCTGGAAGTTGACGGAAAATACCAACAGCTTAATGCCAATATTTTGCAAATTGAAAATGAATATTACAGTACGGTCAGGCCAAAACAAATAACCAATAAAAATGAAATGCCTATCGAAGCATTAAGAACCAGGGGAGTGCAGTATGTTGAATTGCGTTCGCTTGATGTTAATGCTTCTCACCCTTTAGGTATTAATGAAGAACAACTTTATTTTCTTGAAACCTTTATGCTGTTTTGCCTTGCGCATGAAAGTCCACTGATTGATGACAACGAACGAAAAGAAATCGATCGTAATGAGATGCTGACCGCGCATGAGGGGAGGGATCCTGCATTGCGTTTAACGAATGGTGGAAAAAATGTTTCAATTAAAGAATGGGGAGGAGAAATTCTTGATGTAATGCAAGGTTACGCTGCATTACTTGATGATGTTCATGGCTCAGAGTGTTATTCGCATAGCTTGGAAACTCAAAAACAGGCAGTGGCTGATCCACAAAACACCCCTTCTGCCAGAATGCTGGATGAAATGAGCCAGAAGGGTGAAGGTTTTTTTCAATATGCCATGCGTATGTCACAACAACATCACGAAGCTTTTATCCAGGAAGAGCTGAGTCCTGAACAGTCTCAGTTTTACAAGGATTTAACGGTAACTTCATTAGAGCAACAGCAGAAAATGGAAGAAGATGATGTATTGCCTTTTGCAACCTTTTTGCAGCGTTATTTCGCCAAATCTCTTTAAACACTCTTTGTGGTTGAACTCGTTTACAAAGAGGCTGTCGTACCAGTATCAACCATCTGGGCAAAAAGCATATTCAAGTGCTACAGGACATAATATGAGTAAATTACGCTTTGCAAACACTTTTTTTGTACAAAAATTAACTTTATTGAGCTTACTGGGGCTTCTTTTTTTCTCGGCTCTGGTTTCAGCCGAGATGAAAGGTTTTGAGGATTTTACTGGTAAACCCCAGGTACTTGAAAATTATATTGGAAAAGGCAAATGGTTGATTGTCATGATGTGGGCTTCAGATTGTCATATCTGTAATCGTGAAGCGCATCAATATGTTGATTTTCACATGATTCATTCTGATACCGATGCGACTGTCTTAGGTATATCACTTGATGGTGAAAGTCGGAAAAAAGCAGCTGAAAAATTTATCAAAAGACATTCTGTTGATTTTCCTAATCTTATTGCTGAGCCTGAATATGTTTCTGCTTTTTATCAAAAATTAACGGGTCAGTTTTTTGCTGGCACACCGACAATTCTTATTTACTCGCCTGATGGTGAATTAAAAGTTGCTGATGCTGGTGCGGTTCCTACTTCATTAATCGAAGAGTTTATCAAAAAAGAATCGGCTAAAAAAACGGTAAAAAAATAGCTGAATTTTTTAAAAATAAGCTATTAGGCTATCTCGGCACAAGGTAAAATCCGCATATTATGTTTTTAATCGGAGAATAATATGTCGGATAGTATGATTGTTTTGCTTAATGGTGAAGCCTTGTTTGAATATGATCGCACAAAACCATTAGCTGAAAATCAACGACAGTACCTTGATCGAATGGATCAGAAAATGGATGAAGGTATAACACTAGGCACTGAAAAAATAGTAAAGCCGGATCAGCAGCAGCGAGCTCAGTTTGTTGCTTTTACTTTATTATCTGCGATTGAACAGGATAATGATGCGGTTATTGCGGCTATGAATTCCTATCTTGCGGTGCGTTATCCTGATCTAAAGCAAATTAAAGCTGACACAGATAAAAATAATCGAAAAGTAATGTTTGATTTGATTTTTGACGAGGAACATAAAAATCAGGTTAAAGTGTCCTTTAACGCCTAAGGAAGTTTTCAGCCTTTAATATTCTAAATCCTGCCCCGAAATAATCAGATAACTATACCGTTATATCGGAATTTGCTCCATAATATAGGAGTTTCAGGATAGATTTAAATTTAATAATTTTTATTTAGGGGATTCAAATGAAATCTGTACTATATGATTTGCGGCCAATGCGGATTTTTTTAATTTTAATGGTATTGATTTCTATCATATTTAAACCTGTGCCTGGCACAGAGATTATTTATGAAGGCTGGGCTGTTTTTACAACGTTATTATTACCCGTATTTTCACCTATTTTACTTATGTTACTTTGGCTGGATAGTTTGATTGCTAAACTCTGGTCAACACAAACGGAAGGCGCAGAACAAAAACGTTATAAAATGATTTTACGTATCAATTTAAGTTTGAGCCTTATCTTTATCCTTGTTTGGTATCCTTATTTTAGAGCCTTTAGCGAATAAAATGGCCTTAATCATTCAGCTTACAGAAAGTGGAGCAGGAATAAAACTGGCGTTGGAAAAACAACGGACTACGATTGGGCGTGATACCAGTAATGATATTAATTTAGATGACGAGCTTGTCAGTAAAAAACATGCTGTTATTGAAATTATCGCTACTGAAGATGAGATTAAGTTTTTAATTCAGGATTTAAACAGCACCAATCATACCTTTGTCAATGATTCATTGATTGAGCTGCACAAACTTAAAGATGGTGATTTAATTCGTATTGGTATGAGCGATTTTCGCTTTATTTCACAAGATCCAGACTCAATGGATGAAACAGCGCAGCTATATAAAACCTGGATACCGGGCGTATTTTATACCGGTAAGAAAAAGAAAAAATCGAAAAAGAAGTCGAGTAAGAAAAAAGCCAAAAAATAATAAATTACACAGCATGTTCAGCAATAAAGTTTTCAATAAAGGATTGTGACTTCGCACCACTAAAACGGGCTTTTTCTTTACCATTTTGTATTAATAGAATAGTTGGAAAACCTCGCACCTGATATTGACCGGCTATTTTCATGTTTTTTCCTTCGTCCACTTCTATCTTTGCCAGCGCTATTTTAGCTGGGTGATTTTCGATTACTTTTTTTAATATGGGTGCAATGACGATACAAGGGGAACACCAGTCCGCCCATAAGTCGACCAGTACTGGATATTGAAAAGATGCTTCGAGCACTTCTTTATCAAATGTTTCGGCAGTAGTATCAAAAATAGCATTCATTGTTTTTGTTAACCCTGTTATTCTTTTGTTAAATAAATTCAGGATATTTTAAAAGAATGAAATATGGAATCATAGTTATTTTATGCCTAACCTTTTTTCAGGTGCAGGCTACGGTTGGTTATAAGGTGGGTAATACCGCACCAGAATTTAAACTAAAAACCTTAGCGGGAACGGAACATTCATTATCCAGCCTGCGTAAAAAAGGCCACGTTCTTCTGGTTTTTTGGGCCGTTGAATGTGTTTATTGCTATGCGCATATAAAAGAATTTAACCGTGCACATGAAGAGTTTAAAGATAAGCTAACGATTACGGCAATTAATATTGGTGGAGAATATCCAGTTGAAGTTGCTGAATATGTAAAAGATAATAAATTGAAATACCTGGTTTTAAGTGAACGCCTGAACAATTTAGATGTTGGTGAAAGTTATCATGTGCTGGGAACACCCACCCTGGTTTTAGTTTCACCTCAGGGCAAGGTTCTTTTTTATGGTCATCGCGTACCTGATTTAACGCAATGGCTGAAATAATTTTAGAAAAATGACAGAAGTCAGAAGGAGAGTTGTATGTCGAATGAATTTCAAAAAATTGACCACGTAGAAGGTCAGGGTAAAGAAGCCACAGCCGGTAGTCCCATTGTTGTGCATTATACAGGCTGGTTGTTTGATGCAGATAAAGATGACAATAAAGGCGAAAAATTTGATAGTTCGCTGGATCGAAATGATCCCTTTTCATTCAACCTCGGAGCAGGTCAGGTCATTAAAGGCTGGGATGAGGGATTTGCCGGAATGAAAGAGGGCGGCAAGCGTACTCTGATTATTCCTGCCGATATGGGCTATGGTGCGGCAGGTGCGGGTGGGGTGATTCCACCAAATGCGACATTAGTGTTTGATATCGAGCTGATAGAAGTTCAGGGGTAAAAAATAAATTGTCAGGAACAATTTATCATGAGCGAAGCGAACCTGAAAGGTGGAGGGCACGACTGCATGGATGTAGGAGGTAGGGCAACACAGGACGCAGTTGCCGAGGATGTCCGTAATAAAGGGCTGATAAATCAGCCCTTTTTTTCGAGTCGTTGATTAAATTATGCCGCGCGTTTACGACGAGTTGCATAATTAACCTTGATATCCCGGCCAAAGAATTCACAACCATCAAGATCAGCAATGGCGGCTTTAGCGCCTTTTTTATCCATTTCTACAAAGGCAAAACCTTTTGGTCGGCGTGTTGCACGATCAGTCATAACACGCACACTTTGTACATCACCATAATCTTCAAAAAGTTCACGCAGATCATTTGCGCCAGCCTTGAAAGCAAGGTTGCCAACAAATACCGAAACTTCACTAGAGCCTAATGAACTGAGATCGATTGACATAAAAACAAGAATGCCGCCAATAAAAGCGCCAAATAATACGGAATAAGCGAGTAAACGTTCAGAGGCTAATTCATTAATATTGAGGTAAGGAAAAAGGAAGTAACTCACAGCGGAAAGAATAAGCGCGATGATGATAGATTTAATAATATTTCTAAATGTAGGAAAGGCTATTTTCATTTTAAGTTCACTTAATTAATAAGGTTAAAAAAAGGTACATCAGGAGCAAGCCTCCTTGCATGTACAATTGTCGCTATTGTATCAGACTCAATATGACGATGGCGACTGTCTATGAACTTTTCCGGATAGCGTGGGTATATTTAATATAGTACAGTTATAACGTAAGGAAACCATATGGAGAATAGCGCGTGTTAAAACCAATCTTTATTGCACACCGTGGTTATGCCGCCGCGTACCCTGAGAACACCTTAATTGCCCTTGATGCAGCCCGACAAGCCGGTGCACAGATTGTTGAAGTAGATATTCAGTTGAGCGCTGATTATGTTCCAGTTTTATTTCATGACCGTGACTTGCAACGCCTTTGCCAGCAAACCGGCGCTATTCATGATTACACTTTTTCCCAGCTTGAAAAATTTAACGTAACCGATATTGAAAAATTTGCCGATCAATATGCCGGTAATAAAATAACATCATTACAGGTTTTTATTGATTATTTAAAACAGCATCCACAATTAAATGCTTTTATAGAATTAAAACGATCAATGATTGACCAGTTTGGCGAAGAACGTGTATTAGAGATACTGTTACCTTTGTTTGCAGGCATGCAAAAACAAATAAGTTTTATTTCCTATAATCAAACCATTTTAAAAACGATTCACAAAAATACGGATTATAAAACCGGTATTGTGGTTGATGGCTGGAATGAATATAACAAACAGGCAGACTGGCAATCCGAATGGTTATTTTGTTCTGCTGAAGGTTTACCGGAAGATAATGCTGAGCTTGAAATAAATTCAAAAATAGCCATTTTTGAAGTAGGCAATGTTGAGCTGGCAAATAAATTATTAAAAAAAGGTATTTGTTATCTTGAAACTTTTCGCATTAAAGAAATGTTAAGCGCGTTTTCTTCTGGAAATTAAAAATGCAGACATTTGATGTTCTTGTTATTGGGGCAGGTATTCATGGAGCAGGTGTTGCCCAGGCTGCGGCTGCCGCGGGTTATAGTGTTCTGGTTCTGGAAAAAAATAAAATAGCCGCAGGCACATCAAGTAAATCAAGCAAGCTTATTCATGGCGGTTTGCGTTATCTTGAAAGCGCGCAGTTTTCACTGGTAAGAAAATCCCTAAAGGAACGCGCTATATTATGTCGAATAGCACCGGATCTGGTTAAGTTAAAACCCTTTTATATTCCTGTTTATAAAAAAACCACACGTCGCCCATGGCAAATTCGAATTGGTTTAAGTTTGTACGCTTTATTAGGCAACTTACACAAAGCAAATTTATTTAAACGTGTTTCACGTAAAGAAATGAAAAAACTGGATCAGCTAGAACAAAAAAATTTACAAAAAGTTTTCCAGTATAATGACGGTCAAACCAACGATGTTAAATTAACTAAAGCGGTAATGTTTAGCGCAAAACAATTAGGTGCCGAGTTAATTTTTCCTGTCAGCATTATTTCAATTACAAAAAATGACAATAATTTTAGCGTTATTTATAAAGCTGACAACAAAGAAAATAAAATTCAGGCAAAAGTTGTAATAAACGCAGCTGGCCCATGGGTGAATGAATTACATAAATTAGTCTCGTCAGAAGTAAACTCGCTGGAAGTCGATTTAGTGCAAGGTACGCATATTATTCTTGATGCACCTGCACCCTCAGGCATTTATTATTTAGAAGCCGCCGATCAACGAGCAGTATTTGTGATGCCTTATGAGTTTAATGGTGAAGAAAAAACCATGGTAGGGACAACAGAAAAACTTTTTCAGGGAAAAGCAGATGATGTTAAACCGAGTGAGGAAGAAGTTGATTATTTATTAGCGGTTTATAAGTCCTATTTTTCCAATCAAGCTAGCCAGGATAATTTTAATGTCATACAGCAGTTTGCAGGTTTAAGAGTATTACCAAAAGACGATGGCAGCATGTTCTCCCGACCCAGAGATACGATCTTACATTGGGCAACACCGGGATTATTAACCTTATACGGAGGCAAACTTACCGCATACCGATCAACTTCTGAATTGGTGATTAAAAAAATAAAATCATTTTTAGGAAAGGGAAGGCGAATTGCGTATACCGATCAGTTGTTTTTATCGACAGAATTATGAGAAGGTTACATAATAAATGAAATGTCAGCTTACGACCCAAAGCGGACACCCGGCTGCTAGCCCATCGTCAATATGATTTACAAATTAGTTATACTTATTAGAAAGTGAACATATATTTTTCTGATTAAATTTCGCCGTTACCAAATGAGGCATTTATATGAATAATGAAAATAATAAAGACTTTCATGGTGAGCCTGGACATGAGCTGGCTAACAAGTCAGATGATCCATTTATGGGGTTTCTTCACAAGATTATACGTGTAGCCGTAAAAATACTGGCGGTATTAATGGTTTCTGTCATTGTTTGGGGTATCGGTGATGTCATTTATGTTTTATATCAACGCCTTATTGAGCCACCCTTTTTACTGTTAAGCATTAGTGATATCCTGGCAACATTTGGTGCCTTCCTTGCGGTATTAATTGCTATAGAAATATTTATAAATATCACACTTTATTTAAAGACTGACGTTATTCCAGTAAGACTGGTAGTTGCAACTGCACTGATGGCAATTTCACGTAAGGTTATTATCTTTGATTTTGAAAAGGTTTCACCACCGTTTGTGATGGGAACAGCTGCAGTTGTTTTAGCACTTGGTATAACTTATTGGCTTATAACAAAGAAAGACTGACAGTTTTTCTTTATCATTCTTTGCTATTCAGTAGTAGGTAAATTTGTAGGCGCATTGTTTATTCAAAAATCCTGACAAGTGCAAAGTTATCATCCCTTTAAAAAGTTGATAACTTCACTAACAACAAACCCAAAACTGACAAAGAAGCCAATGATGGGTATCCAGATCGGAAATGTCCTTACATCAACTGGATGTGGATCGCGTCGTTTAATTTTCCATAGTGCAAGATTCACTATCGAAAAGATCGTTAACATTATTACTGAAGTCGCTTCAGCAAGTGAACCAAGACGGCCTAACAGAGCAAGTATAAGAACGATTATAGTAGCCACAGCTGTTGCAACGAGAGGTGTGCGTGTTCGATGATGCACCACACCTAATAGATCGGGTAGCTGTCCGCGTGAACTTAATCCGTACAATACCCGCGAGACCATGATCATTTGAATTAAGGCTCCGTTGATTATAGCGAACATGCCTATAATACTGATAACGATTGCCTTATCTCCCGTATGCAGCTCATAGATTTGTGCAAGAGGTGCTTCACTTGAGGCTAGTTCTTCAGGCGGTAAAGATAACACGACTGTCACCATTAACAACATATATATAAAAGTAGTGATGCCAAGTGTAAGCAGAATCGCCATAGGAAGGTTACGTTTTACTTCTTTAACTTCTTCGGCCACATCAACCATATCCTCAAAACCGATAAAGGCATAAAATGAAAGGACAGCACCAAAATAAATACCACCCCAACTGATAGTATCAGTAGAGGGAATCAATTCAGGCCATCGGGTAGAAAAAGAAGATAATGCTTCACTACTAACAACGATCACTAGTAGTAATCCGATAATTTCAATCACAGTAATCAAACTCGCTACAGTTACCGACTCAGCGATGCCCCATGCGGCAATACTACCAAGCAACACAGTCACCATCACGATAGCAATGACACGATCTATACCGATAAATTGATGTAAATAACCTACAAAACCGTTAACCAGTGCTGCCGCCGAAACCAAACCAGCCGTGATCACAAGAAGCCCGACAATTGTCGAAAAACGTTCAGAGCTGAAACCTTGTTTGACGTACAATGCTGCACCGGCAGCCCGGGGGAAACGACCGCACAATTCTGCAAATGATATTGCCGTAAAGCTCGCCATAATAGACGCGATAAGGAAAGAGATAGGCGCGAAATATCCAGCAACACTGGCAATCTCACCAACCAAAGCATAAATGCCCGCACCGATTGTTGTACCAAGCCCATAAAGGACCAGCATAGGAAGAGACAAGCTACGTTTTAGGACAATTTTTTTGCTCATAAACTAAAGTTCCTACGACTAAAAGTATGTATGAATGATTATTAGATTACATCACTCAATAACAACATAACAATATTTTCTATTTCCACTAGGTAAATAAGAAGGTGTAAAGACACTTCTAACTTTGTTTTTCATATTCTGAATGTCTGCTAATGGCCGAAAGCGGTCTTTATAATATTAAATATTATTTGCTACGCATAGTTTTCAGCATTAAAGCCAGCCATTCATCATACCGTTTTGCTAGTTCGATATTTTCTTCTGGTTTAAACCAAACTCCTGCATCTTGTTCTGGCCAGCTTGCTGGCTGTTCGGCTAATAAATATGCTGTGCCTCTTGCGGTTGCTTCACATACAGTTGGGCAGTAAACGGGCAGGCCGGAAAGATCGGCAAGCCGTTGATTTAATCCATGAAGTGAGGCGAGGCCACCGGTTATTTGAAACTGTTCGGGTGGCGAAGAAAGTTTATCCATTTCATCCAGGCAGGCCTTTAATAAAAATACAATGCTTTCAATTATTGCGACAGATTTTTCATTAATGTTTGCTTCGCGATTAAACTGGCTTATAAAACCAGGTAGCCAGAAGGGCGCGCCTAAACCGGAGACACCATTTAAAAAAAGTGGTGGTAGTTCGATTTCGTTTAACCATTCTGGCAGATGCTTAAAAATATTGGTGTCTGGATATTGCTTGCTTAACCATTCTAATGCGCTGCCGGCACCATTGATGGTTCCTTCAAGGACATAATGGTTTTGTATTTTTTTATGTTCCACGTCCTGAAAAATAATGCTGGTTAACAAGCGTCGACTGAATAAGGATAATGGTCCTGAAGAACGGGAAAGAAAAGCGCCAGTGCCGGTGTTGACGTAAGCAGTATCTGCTTGCAGTTCACCATAGGCATATATTGCGGCGGATTGATCGCCGGTAACTAATTGAAGTGGAATAGTTAGCTCATCTAATATTAAGTTTCCATAATCATAAATAGAGGCAACACATTCAGGTAATGCAGAAAAAGGAATATCAAATAAGTGTAATAGCTCATTATCCCAGTCGTGTTGTTTTAAATTCCACAGTTGCGTGCGGGAAGCGCTAACCGGATCAACAGCAAATGTTTTTTCTTTGGTTAAGCGAAAGGCAATAAAACTGGCCATCGGGCCAAAGGCTAAGGTGTTTTTATCTAAGGCATCTTTTACTTCAGGAATATTATCAAGACACCAGCGTAATTTACTTGCACCGTAATGTGGTGATAAAAATAATCCCGTGATTCGGTGAATGAGTTCATTTTGGTCGTTGAATTGTTCCAGCCATTTTGTATTACGACGATCCTGCCAGCTGATGACGGGAGATAAAGCTTCTCCTGTTTCTTTATTCCAGCAAACAATGTTTGAGCGTTGCGTGGCAAGTCCGGCAGCAACAATTTTATGTTTCTTCTCGCCCAGGTTTTCCAATACTTGTTTGATTGAGTTGTTGATGGATTCAATGACTTCGTCTGCATTGAGCTCAACAAAATGTTTGGCGGGATATTCTGTATTAACATCGCAATAGGCGCTGCTAATCATTTCGCCACTGTGATTAAAAACGATAGCGCGGCTGGCATGACCACCCTGGTCGATGCAAAGATAAAGCGAGTCAGGCGTTATAAAATCCATATTATAGTATGTCGGCCGTTTATATTTATTTTTATAAACTTACCACAGAGGACACGGAGTACACAGAGGGTTAGGACAAATATATTTATACCTTTCAGGATAGACCGATATAAAGTGATTTTAATTAACGGTTTTTCTCTGTGAACTCTGTGTCCTCCGTGGTTAAATTTTTTGTATTTATAGGTTTCTGGCTATTAAGGCTTGCTCGTAATCCGCTTGAGGCAACGGTATACGGATTTCATAGCCACCACCAGGGGCTTCCTGCATTTCTTCGCCCTTTAAACTTTCCATGTGTTCTAAGGTAATGGTTTGGTTACCCTGCGGTGTGATTACTTCAAGTGAATCACCGACGGCAAATTTGTTTTTAACCAGTACTTCGGCCAGTCCTTTTTCGGCATCATAACTTTTGATTTCACCAACAAATTTTTGTTGATTGCTTATTGAGTGGCCGGTTAAATAATTTTGATAATCCTGTTTTGGGTGACGGTCATAAAAACCTTCGGTATAACCCCGGTTAGCAAGACCTTCTAATTTCCCAAATAAGTTAGCATCAAATTCTTTACCGGCAAGAGCGTCTTCGATTGCCTGGCGATAAAGTTGCGCG
Organism: Gammaproteobacteria bacterium; assembly: GCA_030617815.1. Taxonomy (GTDB): domain Bacteria; phylum Pseudomonadota; class Gammaproteobacteria; order UBA6429; family Thiohalophilaceae; genus JAGLTQ01. Next base: position 23,641 of record JAUWUS010000003.1, on the reverse strand, counting down.
GTGCGGGCAACGTAATAATATGATTTAGTGCGACCTTCAATTTTGAATGAATCAATACCAATTTTGGTTAAACGGTCAATGTATTGAATGGCGCGTAAATCTTTGGAGTTCATAATATAGGTGCCGTGTTCATCTTCCATTATCGGCATGTACTGGCCTGAACGGTTGGTTTCTTCAATTAAATAGGTTTTATCGGCTAAGGGGTGGCGCTGCACTTTTATTTCAGGAAAGGCTTCGGGTGTATTAATTGCCGCCATGGCATCAAATTCTATTTTTTCAACATCGCTTGATTTTGTCACATCTCCCAGTTCATTTTCATCGGCGTCATGGACTTTGTATTCCCAACGACAGGCATTGGTGCAAGCGCCCTGGTTTGGATCTCGGTGATTAAAGTAGCCAGATAATAAACACCGTCCTGAATAAGCAATACATAAAGCACCATGCACAAATACTTCAAGCTCCATTTCTGGACACTGCTGCCTGATTTCTTCGATTTCATCGAGAGAAAGCTCGCGCGATAAAATGATGCGGCTAACACCTAATGCCTGCCAGAATTTCACTGCCGCGTAATTAACGGTGTTGGCTTGTACGGAAAGATGAACCGGTACTTCTGGCCACTTTTCTCTTACCATCATAATCAGTCCAGGATCAGCCATGATCAGTGCATCGGGTTTGAGCGCTATAACTGGTGCCATATCCGCCATGTAGGTTTTAATTTTGCTGTTGTGTGGCATCAGGTTACTGGCAACAAAAAACTTTTTGCCTTGTTGGTGTGCTTCGTTAATGCCTGTTTCAAGGTTTTCCAGGGTGAAGTCATTATTTCTCACACGCAGGCTGTAACGAGGTTGGCCGGCATAAACGGCATCCGCACCATAGGCGAACGCATAGCGCATGTTTCTGATGGTACCGGCGGGTAAAAGTAATTCTGGGATGTTGGGCATGCTGTAAACCTGTTTAACTGTAAGGTTAATATCTGAGGTGATTTTAGTGTGAGAAATTGTTTTAAATTATAGCGCAGTTAGACAGTGTACTGAAAAAATTGCTTTAACAATTTAAGCATTTGTTGATATTTAGCAGAATGTTATAAAGTTTATGTTTGTTCTTGTGGCCCTTTTTACAATTACAGGCTTGCAATAAACACGCTGACGTTGGATAGTTAACGCATAATAATATTGCTTAATAGCGTTTTAAAATTTAGGTAGAAAGGGAGAAAATTAGAATGTCTGGGAATGAAGGTGTGAGTGAATCACGACAAAAGATGGATTCGTTATTAGGCGCAAGGAAAGAAACTCTATCACTTTATAGTGAGCTTGCTGCGTTGCGTCCTTTTGAGGAGGCAGATGATGTTTCTGTTGTTTTACAGGAGTTTTGTGAAACATTAATGGACTATATTGCAAGCGCACATTTTCAATTATACCGTTTTCTTGCAGATGGTACTGAGCGCCGTACTAATGTGCGTCTTTTAGCTGAAAAGGTTTATCCAAACATTTCTCAGACCACAGAACAATTTCTTGATTTTAATGATAAATACGATGCAGAACAAAAAGGACAATATTTTTCGTCTTTGGACAGTGATTTATCGGGTTTGGGTGAAATTCTGGCTGATCGAATCTTATATGAAGATCAAGTCATTTCTGCTTTTGCTGTATCTAAAAGTAGTCGAGCAGAAGCTTGATTTTCCTTCCGCGTACTCGGTAATTAAGGGTGGCCAATCCAGATGCCGTCGCACCTTGGATTAGCCGGGGGTGAACCTGATTTTTCAGTTATTTTTTATGCACAAAGCTGGAGCATTCGCTCAGCAGATTCCTTGAAAATGGTTTTTTCTTTCTCTTTCTCAGAAGCGATGAGCAAAATGGCCTGCTCCAGGCTGACTTCTTTAACTTCGTAAACAGGAATACTAGGCTGTCTAATCATGGTGATATTCTCCTCATTTCAGGAGGTAATATAACCAACTTAAAGTAACTTGTAAAGTATGCGTTGTAACCTATTGATTTTAAACAGATACAAACTGGATTAAGTGAGAAATATTTGATTATTCTTGTTATTTTGGACTAAAATTTAATCTTTATTTGTTAATCTGACTGTATTTATACAAACATCTAGAATATTAATCAAGTATTCTTTTTAACTTATTGATTAAATTAAAAATTATCGTAATATTTTATTGAATGCAATCAGCATAGAGAGGCTTGTATGAGTTACGCTGTTGTTATTAATCTTGATTATGAAAATAATTCAGAAGAGGCGTGTCAGGAAATTTGGGATGTCATTAAGGAACGTATGTTAAATGCGGGATTCAGGCTGGATAACCGTGTGTTTATTATTAATCGTGAAGATAAAGCGGCCAGTGATTTAGCGCGTAGCGTCATTGAAGGGTTGGAGGCACATCTCGATTTCGACAAGAAGCATGTGTTTCGCTATTTAAAAGATTTTTATGGTTACGATATGGAATGTACAACTAATCTATTGGTGCCAAGTTAATCTTTGTTGTTTGTTCTGATTTTTGTCAATTGCTCACGAATATGACGAGTGCTGCCAAATTGGTGGCCAAAATAGTAACCCATAATAAAAAGTATGAGGCCTGAAAGGGCGGTGACAAAAATGGATAACATATCGAGACTCCATTGGCGTAAGTTTACTTCTATCTCTTATATCGGCCGAATAAAGTCAGTCTTTAATTATGAGAGCAGGGTTAATTTATATTTTTTTGCTTAATGACGATGAGGAAGATGGTCTGGAAATAGGCGTCATGCGTTCCAGCAAGGGTTTGCTTTCCAGGCCGAGTCGCTGTTCATAAATGATAGTGTAAGTGAGTACTCGCTTGAGATATTTTCGAGTTTCGGTAAAGGGTATATTCTCAATCCATAAGTCTGCGCTTTGGGTTTCTTCTTTAGGTAACCAGCGTTTTACGCGATGTGGCCCTGCATTATACGCCGCGGTGGCGAGCACAGAACTGCCGTTAAAACGCTTCTGAAGTTTACGCAGGTAACGAATCCCCAGTTTGATGTTGATATTGCTCTTGAGTAAATCACGCCGGTTAGGCCGTTTAATACGCAAGGAGCGGGCAACTTGCCGGGCGGTACCAGGCATAAGCTGCATTAAGCCTAATGCGCCGGCAGAAGAACGTGCATCTGTAGTAAAAGCGCTTTCCTGACGAATGACCGCAAAGGCCCATGCGGGATTAATTTTTTCGTGTTTTGCTTGTTTCTCAATGTATTTTTTGTGGGTCAGTGGGAAGCGCAATTCAAGATCATCCCAATATTGCGCTAAAGCCAGCGTAATAATACTGCGATCGTGCCAGCCCCATTTAGTGGCAAGTTCTGCGGCTATGAGCAATTGTTTTTTATCCATTTGTTGAATGGCAAAATGCCATTCCCTGCGGGCATCAACAATACGTTTAAGCTGATATAACTCACCGGCACGCGCAACGGCGGGAATATGTTGTAGTTTTGTGAGTTCTGCTGCAGGTGAATTAATAGGGCGATGAGTGAGTTGATAGCGATCCCCTATGCGATCAGCGGCTAAAAAACTGTAATAAGAACGGTTGTCAGTAATTTGTAAATATAGCGAGCGAGCTTCATCCAGTCGTCCCATTTCTTCGAGTGTACGTGCACGCCAGTACTGCCAGCGTTCACTGTTAAGCGGGTTACTTTTTAAGTTATTTAACCACGCTAGTGCGCCATCCCAGTCTTTATCGCCAATGGCAGAGAGAATATGGGGCGCAATAACGTTTTCATCGTGGTTATCTAATTTTAATTCTTTCAGGGTATCTCGGCTCAGGGGAGTGGCTGCGCGGGCCAGAGAGAGCGCCAGACGGCGCTCAATGCGTTCTTTTTCTTCGTTATTAAAATGGTATTTACTACGGATTTCCTGCCAGTATTGAGCGGCAATTAACGGTTTGCGGCGAGACAAACGGGTCATGCCATCCACTAAAATCCAGTGCATAACAGGTGAGTGTTGATTTTTAAAATGCTGATCGGCTTTGAGCACATATTCAGGGTGACGTTGTACTTTTTTCCACAAAGACAACCAGAAGCGTTCTTTTTTTGGTAGAGATTTACCGATATAGGTTGCGAGGCGGCGTTTGCCTTTATTCATGACTAAATGGATGCGTGCCCAAATACGAGGTGTGGTCATGTAACCGGCCGTTTTCCATTTTTTTAAAATGGGATCACAGCTTTTTGGCAGTGATTCACCTGTTAGCCATAACTCACCCATGAGTGAAAAGGCTTTGCCTTTTTTACCGGTTTTATGCAATGCATTGGCATAGTGGCAAAGGAGCCTGGTATTTTGTGTAGGGCGGAAGTATCGAACGAGTGCGTTAGATTTTCCTCTGCGTGCCAGGGAGTTAATCCAGCGGTAATAGAGTTTATTGGCTAATGGTGTATCGTGATAGGTCAGCAGAAAATGTTGAATTTTTTGATCAGAGGTACTACTGATACGGCGCTCGAGTTTTCTATAAAGTAAATAAGGATAGAGTGGATAGTCGGTTAAGCGTGGTTCCATTTTTCGATATTGGGTATAACGCCCACGTTTAAGTGCTTCTTCTGCCTGAATAAAGAGTTTTCGTTGTTTCTTTAATTGTTCAGATTTTTCTAGCGAAGCAAAGGGTTGGGATTCTGATTCGGCAGGCAGCTTATTAAGGCTTAAGGCATAACTGGTTGAAAAATGGCTGAACAATAAAACACTACTCGCAATGAATGCGCTTATTGGATATTTGGTTAAGACATAACTTAGGTGCATCTAACTTTGTCCTTAAAACCCTTATATAATGCGGGTATAAGACTTCCCCCGAGTAAAGGATTTTTTAAAAGCGTATTATTATTATCGGCAAATAAAGCAGAAATTTAACGTTTGATTCAGTTATTTGCCAACTTTGCCTTATAATAGCCGACTTTATTTTTTCAAAACCTGACTTAGAGCCGGTTTAAACAGAATTTCAGTACTGCCAGAGCGAATACGGAGAGCTTCATGAGCGACAACAACGGTAAATTAAACAAATTCAGTCAACGCATTACTCAGCCAAAATCACAGGGTGCATCACAAGCCATGCTTTACGGCACCGGTATGACCGAAGCTGACATGAAAAAACCGGAGATTGGTATTTCCAGCGTCTGGTGGGAAGGTAATACCTGCAACATGCACCTGAACGATTTAGCCGCCAAAGTAAAAGAGGGCGTGCAGAAAGCAGGTATGGTGGGGATGCGTTTTAATACGATTGGTGTCAGTGACGGTATTTCCATGGGCACGGACGGCATGAGTTATTCATTGCAGTCGCGTGAAATTATTGCTGACTCGGTTGAGACGGTAATGGGCGCGCAGTGGTATGACGGTAATATCTCGATTCCGGGTTGTGACAAAAATATGCCCGGTGTGATGATCGCCATGGGACGTTTAAATCGCCCTTCACTCATGGTTTATGGTGGCACCATTCGTGCTGGTCATCTGGGTGATAAGAGTCTGGATATTATTTCAGCCTTCCAAAGTTACGGTGAATTTATTACCGGAAAAATTGAAGAAGAAGAGCGCAGTGAAATTGTGAAAAAATCCTGTCCGGGTGCCGGTGCGTGTGGCGGTATGTATACCGCCAATACCATGGCCTCTGCGATTGAAGCAATGGGTATGACCTTGCCATACAGTTCTTGTACCCCAGCGGTTGATCCGGAAAAAATGGATGAATGCGTGCGTGCCGGTGCGGCCATGTTGAATCTGTTAGAAAAAGATATTAAGCCGCGTGACATTATGACGCGTGACGCATTTGAAAATGCCATGGTGATTGTGATGGCTCTGGGTGGTTCGACTAACGCGGTTTTACATTTACTCGCTATGGCGCGTGCGGTGGATGTTGAATTGAAAATTGAAGATTTCCAGAGTGTCAGTGATCGTATTCCGTTTATTGCCGACTTAAAACCCAGTGGCAAATATGTCATGGAAGATTTACATGCGGTAGGTGGTATTCCTGCAGTGATGAAATATTTACTTGAAGCCGGTTTGATCAATGGTGATTGCATGACGGTAACTGGAAAAACCATTAAAGAAAATCTGGCGGACTTACCGGGTTTAAAAGAAGGGCAGAAGATCATTATGCCGCTGGATAAACCGATTAAAGAATCCGGCCATATTCGTATTTTAAAAGGTAACCTGGCCCCCGGTGCTTCCGTGGCGAAAATTACCGGTAAAGAAGGACTTACTTTTATCGGTCCTGCACGTGTTTATGATTGTGAAGAAGACATGCTCGCGGGTTTGGAAAAAAATGAAATTCAAAAAGGCGATGTCATTGTTATCCGTTATGAAGGGCCAAAAGGTGGGCCCGGTATGCCGGAAATGTTAACTCCAACTTCCGCCATTATGGGTGCAGGTTTAGGCTCGGATGTGGCTATGATTACGGATGGTCGTTTCTCCGGTGGTTCACATGGTTTCATTATTGGCCACGTTGTACCCGAAGCGCAGGAAGGTGGGCCGATTGCCTTAATACAAAATGGTGATGTGATAACGGTTGATGCCAATACGAATAGTTTATCCGTTGATTTAACCGACGATGAATTAGCGAAGCGTAAAAAAGCGTGGGTGATGCCTGCTTATAAGGCTACGCGGGGGACGTTGTATAAGTTTATTAAATCAGTGAAAGATGCGTCCCACGGTTGCGTCACTGACGAATAGCTCGAACAATGAGAGACCAGATAACGGCGTTAAAAACCAGCTCAAAATGCTCACGTACATTGAACAGGGATGTTCAGGTGCCGCGTAGCACATGGAAGTGCGAGAGTGGCCTAATTGTACATTCCGCTTTTTCTCTAGTTTTTGCCTTGTTCTCTAATCTCTCGTTGCGCGAGCAGATTCACTGAACAGGAAAAATTATGTCAAACGAATATTTTGAAAACTTATCAAAGCGCCTGGTTAAATTTGCAATGGATCGTGACTGGGATCAATTTCATGCGCCGAAAAATTTAGTCATGGCATTAAGTGTTGAAGCGGCGGAACTCACAGAACATTTCCAATGGTTGACTGAAGAGCAAAGTAATAATCTTAGCAAGAAAAAACTCGATGAAGTTGCGTTTGAAATGGCGGATATTTATATTTATCTTACGCGCCTGGCAACAAAGCTCGAAGTGGATTTACCGCAGTATGTAGACGACAAAATAATTATAAATGAAAAAAAATATCCGGTAGAAAAGGTGAAGGGTAGTTCAAAGAAATACGATCAGTATTAAAAAGGTCACTATAAATGAAAAACCACGGGAAATACTGAAAATGTAACCGTTCGTGATGAGCTTGTCGAATCATGAACTCTACATACTCATTACATCCTTCGACAAGCTCAGGACGAACGAACGAACGGATAATATAAGTATTTTTTCTTTCTCTGTGTACCCCTGCGTCCTCCGTGGTTCAACCTATTGTCTTTTCTTCGAGTTCTTCGTGGTTTAAATGTTTTTTATAAACTCAGATTTTCAGAATAATAAATAATGGAATGATCATATATCATGTTGGTTGTTCCATCTTTATTTTGAATAGGTATTAGATTGCCATGATGTTTATAGTTAAAAAGAAACTCAGGAGGTACTGTGGTGACAGGATCATCGCCGTTGACATAGCGATTGTGATCTTTAGATTTAAAGGCTTTGTTTATATTGCTGCCAACACGTGGTTCACCAAAAGTGGTTACGCTTTCAAAAGAATGGCGCATTCCTGCCAGTGTTGCCATGGCTGCACCAAGGCTATGTCCTGTAACCCAGATAGGAATACCCCCAGCTTTTTGGTTAATATCTGAAATAATGTTATTCCATAATTTATCCAGCTCGCCAAGAAATCCACTATGCACATCAACATCATTTATGTTATCAAAAGAGGTTGGGGTAAAATTTAAGTCAGCCAGAATATCATTATTGCTAAACATAATTGGAAGCGGGTTAATCTTGAATGTTAGAAAATATTTAATACGAATTTTTTGAAAAAAACTTATGCTTTCTATAGGTTGCGTTCCTCTAAAGGTTAAAATTGCTTTGTTCTCCCAAATAGATAAAAATGCTTGCGCTTTTTCATGGTCATAGACAAATGTTTTTTTTGCTCCGAGTGTTTCCATGAAGGTTTTAACTTTTATTTCATTGAAGTAAGCAATATGCGACAGGCTTGAAAAAATAAAGGCTGGCTTTGTTTGCCATAGATGTTCGAAATCCATGCTGTCTTTTATTATGGACGGAATAAATTTATGTGGAGAAGATACTGCCTCAAATGATTTACTCATAACGTATCCTTATTATTATATTTGATTTGATGACCATTATTTTTTAATTTTCATGTAATGCATTATCAAGTGATTTGGTAAATATACTTTCCTGAGATGTAAACGACAAGGTTACAGATCAATCGGTCATAAATTTCGGCATAAATGCAATACCTTGTTCATGGCAAGTTAGGTTGATTTAATTTTTTCTACCAATAAGTTCTATTTGGTAACCATCTGGATCCTCGATAAAGGCAATAATGGTTGTGCCTGCATTCATCGGGCCGGCATCTCGAATGATTTTTCCACCACTCTTTTTCATACTTTCACAGGCTTTATATACATCGTTAACTTCTATTGCTATGTGGCCAAAAGCATTACCCAGCTCATAATTTTCAGTGTCCCAGTTGTGAGTCAGTTCAATGACTGCTTCTTCAGATTCATTGCCATAACCAACGAAAGCCAACGTGAATTTTCCTTCCGGGTAATCCTTTTTCCGTAATAATTTCATGTCTAATATGTCAGTGTAAAATTGAATTGATTTTTCAAGATCTATAACTCGAATCATGGTGTGTAGTATGCGCATAAATTTAGTCCTAAAGTAACGTTTAATAAATAAAAACTTTTGTGAAGCTTTGTTTTCAGTTATAGTTGCATCTTAATTAAAATATTATAGATATATAACATAAGTATATTAGGAGCACCTCTTATGTCATCTGAAATTGATGAACTTACAGTAAATTATGAAGACGGCGGTGAGCTGGTATCCAAAGAACTGGATAAAGTTATTTTAACTCGCGGCGCCTGGTCAACCATTATATTCAAGTATCAGGATTTGAACAGAACCAAAGGTGAGTTTGGCCCGGATAAATATAGCATACGCCGTTACCAGAAACGTAATGGGCAATATCAATTTAAGTCTAAATTTAATATTTCCAGTAAAGATCAGGCAAGAAAAATTATGGATGCGCTTGAAGGCTGGATAGGCGAAGACGAAAAATAATATCCATTAATTTAAAGTATTTGTATTTTAAGTCGTTCTTTTTCTGCATTATGGTTAAGTAAAACTTGTTGGGTTTTTCTGACCATTTTTTCTGTGCCACAGATGTAAATATTTTTATCAGAAAAATCTGAATATTCATCGATTAGTATTTTAAATTTATCTTCCAGTTGTTGCGCGTCTGAATTGTCGTATTGTTGTTGTTGATATTTAAAATTATCCAGCGCATCTTCCCATGCTCGACATTGATTATGCATATACGGTTTTTCACCTGCATGTATCCAATAGAGATGGATAAACTCAGCATGTTCAAGTGTTACCGCGTGTTCAACCAGGCTTTTTATTGGTGCAAAGCCGGTATCAAAAGCAATGAATATAACCGGTTTATTTGAATCTTCATCTAAAATAAAAGAACCGGTAGGACCTTCAATGTGAATGGAATCGGAATTGTTTAATTCTTCCGCGATGTATCTGGTGAATAGGTTGTTATTGTTCTTTGATATATGAAACTGAATATTCATATCATCACATGGACAACTTGCTATGGCTATTTCCAAAGGAGGCAAGTCAGCACGACTTAATATAACATTTTGTCCTGCAAGAAAACGTAAACGATTAGTGCGCGGCGTTTTTAAATTCAGGATAAGTACATCATCCGTAAGTTTATCCATTTTTTTAACCTTAGCCGCAATTTGTTGCGCCGGAATATCTTTTTCGCTACCCGCTTCGTCCGCTTCTATTTCAATTTCGGTTATGGCTGTATTTGAGCAGCATAAAAAATAGTTTTGTAATTTTTCACTTTCCGAAAAAACAAAATCATGTGGTTTGATTTTTTTAATTTCACCAGAAATAAGTTTTGCTTTGCATTTTCCGCAGATGCCATTACTGCAACCATAATTTAATGCTAAGCCGGCACTTAAACCTGCTTCAAGAATGCTATTTGTACCATCAACAAAAAATTCATGCCCGGTATTTTTGATATGAACTTGTGCTGCCATAACACGAAGTACGGTATCTTTTTCTAATAAAGGGGCTGGTTTTATTACGACATCCTGAATTTTATTAATAGAGTCATCTAGCCAGTTGTTTAAATCTTCAAAAAGGTGAGGTTTATCGGACGTTTTTGCTAAGTGACTAATTTGTGACTGTAAATTTGAGAAAAGCTCAATAAACTCATGCACTTGATTTTTTGAACGGGCATGGTCTTTAGTAATTGATTGTAACCTGGCTGCTAAAGTGTAAGCGTCAGGTGCTAAAAGTTTAGCTAGTTTTGCTCCATGAGCTTTCTTAAGCGCTTGCTCTACAATTTTTTCTAAATCTTCAATAATATGATTATCTTCAAGTTTAGCATCAGGAAACATTTTTTCAATGTCGTCCAGATTAACCTGACCTTCAAAGCTTTTTAGTTCGAGATCATGAACTCTTTTTTGTAAGGCTCCCCGTGAAAGGCCAACAAGTTTTGCTGCGCGTGAAAGGGAAACAAGTCTAGGCATGATAAACAAACCTTTTATTATTGAGGTTGAAATTAGCCATATTCATGTCGACCTGGCGATAGATTTTTGTATTGTTTAATCATGATTATCATTTTTTTAATACTTGGTTTATTAATTTCTTTAATGTTTAATGCAATGGTTAATTTCATAATGCCAGATTCAGCAGCCTGAATATCGATAAATTGTTTCAGCTTTGTATCTTTAATATTTTCCTGCACCACATAGCCTTGCAAAGTAAAAAAATGCGTGTCCCACGTTACAGCTTCCCCCTGAAAAAAACCGTTAAATTTGACATGGGCAAATTGAGCATTAAATTGTTGAATAAGTGTATATGGCATTTTAAATTATATCGTTTCTGTTTGTGATCTGTGTGATAATTAAATCACATTAATTATCATTCAATTTAAGTGTAATACTTAAACAGATAAATGCCTCTTTTTTTAGAAATAATTTTGAATATATTGGTAATACCCTTTAGTCAGTAAGTGTTAAAGTTAATTTAAAGGAAGTTGCATTTAAAACAAAGGGAAGCAGTAAAAATAAGTGTACGTTTTTTCAGTTTGAAAATATGAATGTTTCATTACTAATATTCGCTGGGAAAACAGCATAATCATTAATTTTGTTGCAGAACATTTCTCCCTTGTTTTACACCGGTTAAATGTGCAATTTTTATTGCCTCTGACACGGTATAACCTCGAGATTTAAAAGTAAATTAGTGAAAGTTATTGTACAATAATTTTCGGTTGATTTAATGCCTGAATATAAAGCACCGTGATATCCGCTGGAAATTAGGTGAAATAATTTTCGAGTGGTTTGTGAGTTTATTATGTATATAGATTTAGCTTTGAGGCTACGAAATGAAAAGTATGACCCAGGATGAACAAATTACTCTGACAATCGGTATTATGGGAATACTGGATGGTTGGGGAATGTCAGCTGCCGAAATAATCTCACTTTTAGCTTTGCCTGAAAAAACACCAACACGTGCATTGCGGCGTTACCGGGAAAATACTCCTTTTCCTGTTACAGCAGAAGTTGAAGAGAGAATAGAACATATTCTTGGTATTACTGATGCCTTAAGAACATCTTATCCACATAACCCGCAAATGGGTAAAATGTGGATTAGGCAGCGCAGTAAAAAATTAAAAAATCAGATTCCATTACAAATAATTATTGAAAATGGTTTATCGGGGATCATCGAGATAAGAAAGCACCTGGATTGCTCCTACGATTGGCATAGCGACAAGCGAGAGGTCAGATAACGGCGTTCACCCTCTAAAATATTTCTATGTGGGGCACTACGAAAATATCATTCAAAATGCTCACTTACTTATTGTAAGCTCCGCTTTTTCATAATATTTTGCCTTGTTCTCTAACCTCTCGCTAGCCGCTATAGTTAAATAAAATTAGGCGCTAGAGTTTTTTTAAACTCTACTTCTTTTTATCTTTTCTTGTTTCTCTTGCCTTGAAGTTGACAATCGATTGCATTAATTGATCGAGGGGCAGATTTTCAAATTTTTCGTATTTAGTCAGGGCTAAATTTAATAGTTGGTAAATATTCGGTCTTTCCTTGTTTTCCGGGTTAAACAATTTATCCAGACCAATGATGCTGCCATTTTGTACTTTTATTTCTTTGCCATGCGGTAAGGGGCCATCAACTTCTGTCATTTTAAGAGAGAATTTTGCACTGTTGCGTAATAACTGTAGAAAGTCGCGACAGTTTTGCCATGCTTGTTTTTCCATGCAGCCAACACATTCACGATCTGCCAGATGAATGCGTTCCATTTTAGAGCATTGGCAACGACGGGAATTTAATGTTTTCTCAAAGGGGCATTGTAGAGTATTAACTGAGCGATAAGTCTCTCTGTATTTGTCTTCATCCATTTTATAATAACTTAATCAGAACTGATTTATTTTTCCCATTCTCGCACAATGCTTTCTTCGCGTTGTTCCTGTAATTTTTCTTCTGCATCAAGGCTATTCTCAGCGAAAATAATTTTGTAAGTATTACTTTCTTCAGTATTTTCTTGCTGGCGTTTTTCTTTAGTGAAGTTTTTGGCATCTTTGAATTTCTCAAAGTTTTCAAGGGCTTCAAGATTTTTTACAATTTTACTGACACCAGGTGCGATTCTGTAAACGAAGTAGGGCATAAAATAATTCCTAGTCAAGATGTATGATGATGGCTTTGGGATGTTTTCATGGCCAGCAGCTAAGGTTATATAGTCTGGTGGTGTGTTACAATAAATTCAAGTCTTTTATATAAATAAATAACGTTAAAAGTAATATGAGCAATAATAAATTTTTATTATCAATAACAGAACTTGGTGGTTACCCTGATTTTCGAGAGCTTTATGAAAAGTGCGGATTTCAGGTTGAAGCTGTAAATAGTATGCGTAAAGCATTACGTAGCCTTAAACAAAACAAGTACGATGTCGTTGTTGCGGAATTTAATTTCCAGTCTGATTTTCGTGATAGGACCAGTAGTTTAGAAACGTTAATGGCTGTAATTCAACAAATGGACGAAGTTAAAGTCATTATTTTTTATGAAAAAGAGTATTTTCATCAATTCGAAAAACTACGTGCACGATTTTCATTTTATACCGAACTGGCTTATCCGATTGATACGCAGCAGTTAAAAGCTGCGCTGGAAAATGTTTAATTTAATCAATTAAATCATTCAGTGTTTCAAGTGCCTCAATAGCGGCATCTTTGACTTGCTGGTCTTTATATTCAATTTTTTCCTGCAAAAAAGCTTTATTTTCTGCATCACCCGTTAATGCAATATAGTGTAATGCATCTATTTGTAAGCGTATATTATCAGAGCAAGCTATGTTTTTAAGCGCGGCAGATTGCTTCTTTAAAATGTCAGTTGTTGTAAAGTTTTCTATTAACGCATCTAATCCAATGCGTATATTCATACTGGTATCTTCATCTTCAAGCATTGAAATGATGATGGAAAATATTTTTGGTTTAAGTTGAATAGCTTGCGCTATGGTTAGTAACTGGCCATTACCAAGATATTCCTCGATATATTCCTGCATACCTTTTTCAGTTTGCGCCAGGGTTATCCATTTTTTAATTTCTTCAGGTGAATGTTTGCCTGAAAATATCATGAAGGAGTTATTACCTGTTAATGAGAACCAGGGAACACTGCGAATATTTAACTCTTCTGCTCTTTTATTATCAACGGCAATATTAGTTATTTTTAAGGATGAAAGATGTCCTTTTTTAAGTTGCTCACTTAATTCGCTTAATACCACGGGGCAGTGAACACAGCCCGTTGCAATAAAAAGTTCGGCTGAAGATTTATCAGGATGTTTCATTTATATGAGGTTCTTTTTTATTTGTTTATGCTTTTATATCAGGAATAAGTTTGCTTTCTAGTAGTTTGATTTCATCTTTTAATTTTAACTTTCTTTTTTTTATACGGTTTATTTGCAATTCATCAATAAAAGGTTTTTCTTTCATAAGATTAAGGGCGTCATCAAGATCTTTATGCTCAAGACGTAACTCATAAATTCGCTTTCTAATTTTGGTGTCATCCATTACTTAACCATTATTTTGTTTAATAACCCAGGTTTCAAATTCATCATCAGGTAAAGGGTGGCTAATAAAATAGCCTTGTCCTAATTCACAATCCAGTATATTAAGAAGATCTAAATTTTCTTTTTCTTCAATACCTTCAGCAACAACTTGCATTCCAAGATTATGTGCCAGGTCAATGGTTGAACGAACTATCATGGCGTCATCGTCGTCATGAATCATATCCATGATAAAGGATTTATCAATTTTTAGTTTAGATAAGGGTAATTGTTTTAGATAAGCAAGTGAAGAATAGCCTGTACCAAAATCATCAACTGTAATTTCAACGCCTAATTTATCCAGTTGATTTAACACATCAATTGATTTTTTAGGGTTTGTCATCATCACGCTTTCAGTGATTTCCATAATGAAATTTGATGCTGAAATTTCATTCTTTTTAAATATATTTATAATATTTTCAACGAAATCATTTTCCTGTAAATTATATACAGACAAATTAATTGTGATTTTTATATCAATTCCACTTTCTTTCAGCTTTTTATTATATTTTGCCGTTGTTTCAATAATCCAGTAGGTAATATGGTTAATTAACCCTGTTTGTTCTGCAATAGGAATAATTTCATCAGGGTAAACTTTGCCACGTTCTGGATGGTTCCAGCGTAACAAGGCCTCAGCGTTAACTACGCGACCTGTTTTGAGTTCAATAATAGGCTGATATTCCATAAATAACTGGTTTAGATCAATCGCCAGGCGAAGTTCAGATATTAGAGAGAGCCGGCCAATACTATATTTGTCAAATTTAGGATTGTAAATATCGTAGCCTGTTTTATTTCGTTTAGCGACATACATTGCGACATCAGCGCGTTGTTGTAATATCTGAGCCGTAATACCATGTTGTGGATATATTGAAATACCTATACTTATCCCTATGTAAAGAGGAATGTCATTTACGGTGAAAACCATCTGGAATTCATTGATTATTTTCTTTGCTATAATTTCTGCTTGTTTTTCCTGTGCAGTTGTTAATAGTACAGCAAACTCATCGCCACCAAGTCTTACGATAACATCGACCTCTCTTAATAGATGTATAAGACGTTTAGCAACTTGTTGTAGTAATTTATCGCCTACCTCATGCCCTAATGTGTCATTAACTTCCTTAAATCGATCAAGATCCATAATTAAAATTGAAAAGGATGTTCTTTCCTGATGAGCGTTATGAATAGTTTGCTCTAGTCGATCAAGTAATAATTTTCGATTTGCCAGACCTGTTAAATCATCATGTAATGCGTGGTATTCCAGTTCATCCTGACGAGTATGAATTTGCTGACGCATTTCTTTAAATGCAGTAATCAGATTTTTTGTTTCCAGCAAGGACATATTAGCTTGTATTTGTGTTTTTATACCTTTTGATTCGTCTTTTAACGCACGGGTTACATTGGTAATAGGGTTGAGTATAAGTTTTACCAGAAAAATAAAACTGGCCAAAAGAATAAGTATGCCAATGATGGAAGCAGCCCGTATTGAATCAGCCTGAAGTTGAGCTATATTGGAAAGGGTAGTCAAATCATTTTTACTAAAGCGTTCAATTCCTAAATCAAGAATACGCAGTAATGAATATATTTTTTCAAGTTTTGGTTCAAGTTCTTGACGGTAAATAATAGTATCGGTTCGCCATTTATCCGTTATGTTTATTTTTCTGACATTGTTAAATCCTGCAAACCATTCGATGGCGGTGGGATCGATTTTTTCTAATGCAACAGTTGTTGAAAAACCTAATTCCCCCTGTTTGGATAACTTTTTTAACGTTGTTAATTTTCTTTTAATAATTTGCTGTAGTTTCGTAATTCTATTTAATTGGTTAGTAAGGAATGATTCCTCAAATGAATTTAACTGATTTAATAAATACATTCTGAAACCGGAAATCATGGTTGTCCAATGATAACGTAACTCAATTAATAGATTATATTCTTCATAATCTGCTGTAGTGTAATTATCCTCAAGATCTTGAATAGCTAAATTAATATTTTCAATGAAAGTTGCATTAAGCGGTTGCATTTTAAGATTGGCAATTTTTAATGATGGAAAAACAGCTTGAGGTGTTAGTCTTATTTTAATCAGTTTTTGAGAAGTTTTATCAACATCATGAAGTGTTGAAATTAATTCGGAAATTGTTGAACGGTAATTTTCTTTAATCCACGGGTGTAATGCTAATTGTTCAATGTGATTAACTGCGCGTGAAATTATTACGGAAACAAATTTCTGATCGTTGAAATTTTTGGGGTCAATTTGGAATTTGGCTAACAGGTCCCGAAATTGAGAAATTGTGTTACGGATTTCGCGGTTGCGTTGAAATAATGAATTACGGGATTCTACATTTATGTGTATATCTTTTTGGATTGTACTCATTTGCTTCTGTGCAAACCAGTTAACGCTAACCATGATAATAGCTAGTATTAATGTTAATGCCGCATAGCGTTTTCGCAGGCTGTTAAACTTGATCCATTTCATAAAATATTGTCAGTTCCCTTTTCCTTTCAATAGACTATTTACTGCGTATTTTTATTTATGTCGCTTAATATATAGTGTATTTAACGGCATTTCTTAATTGCAGCTTTAAAAAATGGTAAAAAACAGGAGTAAGCAGTTAAAATTTTGTCTAAAAAACAGGATATTTTGTTCAATATTCTAAATATTGTCATTAATGCGAGATTAATACCGTGTTTTAAGGGGTATTGCGGGTTATATTCCCGCTATTATAATGTGTTAATTAATCTTTATTCGGTTTGAAATTTTGTGGCTCGAGTTTAACGACAACGGAGCTGGATGGTTCATCAACATAGCGCGGTCGCATGTTGGTTTCTCTGCCGGCTTCTTTTGCCAGCTCATTTTCCCGACTGCTGATCAAAGCGAGGCAATCACGAATACTAACAATGGTGTTTTCTGATAACGGATGTTTTAAATCTGCCGGTGTATAGGTGTCTTTTGCGATATCAGTGAGCACTTTACGCATCACCTGTAAAATTTTTTCTTCTTTAGAAAATGTCTCTTTGTTCATTTGAGCTTATCCACATAAATATAATAGTAATGCTTGGATTCTAACAGTTTTATTAGCTGAGTGTGGCTGAATCTGGTTTTCAGCTGGGCCAAAATAACCTTTTGAAACGAGGATAATCTTTTAATCATTTAGCTTATAATTGTCAGAATACTTAAATTCCAGAGAACTGTTTATGCCCAAACTTGTTTTTGTAGCAAAGGATCCAGAATATATCCCTTCGAGTATTTCTGACATTGTCAATGCATTACAGCAAGCAGGTTTTCTGGGAAAGAAGTGGCAGAGTCCATCGTCAGTATCCGGTGAACGTTATTTGATTGGTGATTCTTTTTTGAGTCTGGTTACATTTCTGGGCTGCGCGCCAGCTATTAAACTTGAGCCTGCTGCAGAGCAACCAGGGTCAACCGAATTTTGTCATGTTGAAATTGAAGAAACTAAAACATCAGTTGAGTTTATTCGCGGCAGCGATTTTTTAATTTCACGCTGTCCGCATTGTCGACAACGACATGCAAATTGGGAAACTATACCTGAAACGTTGTTATATTCTTGTGATAAATGCAATGTTGAGTCCTACTTGTCTGAGTACGACTGGAAAAATACTGCAGGCTGTGGACGTTTTTTTATTAGTTTGCATGGCATCTATCCACAAGAAGCCATTCCAACTTCACATTTGTTACAAGTATTAGAAAAAATAAGTGGCACAGCGTGGACTTATTTCTATGTTCAATAATTTGTTTGTTTCATGGTTGACACTTTATAAAACAAAGCGCAAACTCGCGGCCATGAAAAAGTCGATAATTTTAATGCACAAATCAATGATTCGAGTGGCATGCAAACTTGCGTGGCGCTTTAACTGTGTGCTGGCGGAAAAAATTATTAAGTAAAATTATTACCGATAAAAGTTTTTTTCAAAAGGCCACAGTTTCGGAAGAACTGTGGCCTTTTTTGTTTTGGGTTGTTTAATTAAATAGCTTTGTTTGTGTTATATAAAATCATGGAGAGAAGAAATGTCAGTCCCACTCGCGTACATCGGAGTTATTATTATCTGGTCTACAACACCACTTGCGATTAAATGGAGCGGTGGTGATGCTGGATTTTTATTTGGTGTAACCGCACGGATGTCTATTGGTTTATTGTTTAGTAGTGTCTTGATTATGTTGATATCACGTCGTCGTTTACCATTGGATCAAAATGCGCGTAAGGCTTATTTTGTTGCCGGCATTGCTATTTATGGCGCCATGTTAAGTGTCTATTGGGGATCACAATATATTTCTTCAGGTTTTATTTCGGTGATCTTTGGCTTAAATCCGATTGTCACAGGCATTATGGCGGCGCTGTGGTTGAATGAACGGAGTTTAACACCAGCAAAAATACTGGGTGTAGCACTTGGCGTTACAGGTTTAATTGTTATTTTCAGCCAGGGCCTGCAAGCGGGGAGTCATGCGGTTATTGGTATTGCCGCAGTATGTTTGTCGGTATTACTGCATTCATGGAGTAGTGTCTGGTTTAAAAAACTGGATATAAATTTGACTGCGCTTGAAATTACGCATGGAGGTTTGATGGTTAGTGTGCCCTTATATTTGTTAACGTGGTTTGTTTTGCAGGGATCGTGGCCAGAAAACTTTAGTCAACGTGGTCTTGGGTCGATAGTTTATTTAGGCATTTTTGGCTCTGTTTTAGGCTTTGTATTATTTTTTTATATTTTAAAACATATTGAGGTTAGTCGAGTATCTTTAATTACCTTGATTACACCTGTTATTGCTTTATTTTTAGGTTATGCTTTAAATAATGAAGTTTTAAATGTAACGGTTTGGATGGGTACAGGTTTGATTATGCTGGGAATGAGTTTTTATCAATGGAGTGATAAACTTATTCGTACAGCCTCTTAATTGTCAGGAGTTTACATGTTTAGTCGTTATAACGTGTTGCATTTTTTTACTCTTACCTGTGTTGCTTTAATATTAAGCTCATGTTCTAACGAAATGGATCGGTTAGAACAAATTAAAGCAAAAGGTGAATTAATTGTTGTAACACGTAATGCAGCGACCACCTATTATGAGTCGAGCGAAGGTTATGTTGGCGTTGAATATGAAATAGCCAAAGCCTTTGCCGACTCTCTTGGTGTTAAAACCCGTTTTATAGTCAAAGAAGATATATCCGATTTATTTAGTGCAGTGAATGAGGGCGAAGGTGATTTGGCCGCCGCGGGTTTAACCCATACTAAAGAGCGCGGCAAACGTTTTACGTTTGGTCCAACATACCAGATGGTAGCGCAACAACTGGTTTGCCGCCGTGGAGGTAAACGACCAAAGAAATTTGAAGACCTGGTGGGTATCAGCATTAAAGTCCCTGCTCATAGTAGTTATGTCGAGCAATTAAAAACATTAAAAAACGCTCACCCTGAGCTTCAATGGCAAGAAGTTGAAGATACCGATACCGAAGCATTACTCGAAGATGTCTGGTTAAAGAAAATTGATTGTACTGTTGCTGATGCGAATATTGTTTCCATCAATCGCCGTTATTATCCTGAGTTATCTGTTCGTTTTAATATGTCTGAGCCAGAGCCGCTGGCATGGTTAATACCAAACAGTGCTAATACTCTGGAGAATGAATTAAAGGACTGGTTTAATGCTTATATGGATAGTGGCAAACTCGGTGAGGTAATGCATCGTTATTATGGTTATATAGAACGCTTTGACTATGTTGAAGTTCGTGCTTATCAGCGAAAAATAAAATCACACTTACCTAAATATAAAAATACTTTTCAACAAGCTGCAAAAAATTATAATGTGATTTGGACACTTCTAGCTGCGCAGGCATATCAGGAGTCACATTGGAGGGCAAAGGCAAAAAGTCCGACAGGTGTGCGTGGAATGATGATGTTAACGCGAACCACTGCAAAAGAACTTGGCATTGAAAATCGTCTGGATCCCGAAGCAAGCATCATGGGTGGAGCATACTATTTAAAAAAATTACGACAACGTTTACCTGAATCTGTTACTGAACCGGATAGAACCTGGCTGGCACTGGCAGCATATAACGTTGGTATGGGACATATCTGGGATGCACGTAAACTGGCAAGACAACTCAATAAAAACCCTGATGTTTGGCAAGAACTTGCAACCGTTCTTCCTTTGTTAACAAAGAAAAAATATTATAAAAAATTAAAGCATGGTTATGCGCGTGGTTTTGAGCCGGTAGCCTACGTAAAAAATATCCGTAATTATCAGAATATGTTAGAACAAGCGATGAAAGAAAATTCGTTATAAAAGACTAAAGATTATTTTTTATAATTTTTTGTAACGTAATCTTTTACAATAGTTTGAAATTCTTCAGCAATGTTATCGCCTTTTAAGGTCACTGTTTTTATCCCATCAACATAAACGGGTGCCACCGGTTTTTCACCTGTACCGGGTAAACTAATACCAATATTGGCGTGTTTACTTTCACCGGGGCCATTCACGACGCAACCCATGACAGCAACATTCATATCTTCTACGCCTGGATGGGTGTCTTTCCATTTCGGCATTTCATGACGCAGGTAGCTTTGAATATCCTGTGCCAGGGTTTGAAAATAAGTGCTTGAAGTTCGACCGCAACCGGGACACGCCACTACCATTGGTGTAAATGAACGTAAGCCCATGGATTGTAAAATTTCCTGAGCAACGATAACTTCATTACAGCGATCACCATCGGGTTCAGGTGTTAGTGATATACGAATGGTATCGCCAATGCCTTCTTGTAATAAAATAGCCAGTGCAGCAGTGGAAGCAACAATACCTTTTGAACCCATGCCTGCTTCAGTTAAACCAAGATGTAATGCGTAATCACATTTTTTAGTGAGCTCACGGTAAACGCTGATCAAATCCTGTACGCTGCTCATTTTTACCGAGAGAATAATTTTATTTTTAGCAAGTCCTAATGCTTCGGCTTGTTGCGCGCTTTCAAGTGCCGAAGTTACCATCGCTTTATGCATAATTTCGTGAGGTTCAAGGGGGGCGGGCAGTTCATGATTTTCATCCATGATCCGTGCTAAAAGCGCTTGATCTAAACTGCCCCAGTTCACTCCAATTCTGACCGGTTTATCATTTTTAATCGCCACTTTAATCATGCTGGCATATTGTTCATCGCGTTTTTTGCCTTTACCCACGTTGCCTGGATTAATGCGATATTTAGCGAGTGCCTGACCACATTTGGGATAATCAGTGAGTAATTTATGGCCATTAAAGTGAAAATCACCAATCAAAGGAACAAAACAATCTTGTTTATCTAACTCAGCACGAATTTTTGCGACCGCTTCGGCGGCTTCTGCCGAATTAACCGTAATACGAACCAGTTCGGAACCTGCTTTGGCCAGTTCTATCACTTGTTTTACGGTGCTATCAATATCGACAGTATCCGTATTGGTCATGGATTGCACCACAATGGGATTTTCACCACCTACAGTAACGCTGTGTTCAGCCGTGCCGATTTGAACAGGAGTGGTGGAACGTGATTTATTCGCCATATTAAAACCGTAAAATTAATTTAATAAGCGCGATCATAACATTTATTGGCTGTTGCAGGATTACCTTATCGAATGATATCCAGAAAGAAGATATAATAACCGTATTCAAAATAAGCAGTTTAAATTTGTACAATTTAGGGGACGGTAATATGGGTAAGCAGTCAGGACAAAACAAACCGACATTGGCGGAACAAGCCGATCGTCATACGTTATATCAGGAGTCGGTTCAATTTCCCGAGGCTGAAGTTGATTTCATGAGCAAAACTTTCCAAAAGCTGCGCGGTCGTAAAGCCCTGAGCATGAAAGAAGATTT
The DNA here is from genome assembly GCA_030617815.1 of Gammaproteobacteria bacterium. Lineage (GTDB taxonomy): Bacteria > Pseudomonadota > Gammaproteobacteria > UBA6429 > Thiohalophilaceae > JAGLTQ01. The sequence continues at coordinate 1,509 of JAUWUS010000003.1, read as the reverse complement.
TTGTGGCACTGCTTATCTTGCGACTGAATGGTGTAAAAGTGATCCAGAAAGAACGGCTATTGGTGTTGATTTTGATGGCCCAACATTAGACTGGGGCAGAAAACATAATCTTGAGTCGGCAGGTGAAGAAGTTGCCAGTCGTATTACTTTAATTGAAGATGATGTGCGTATAACGACGGATAAAGTTGATGTTACCTGTGCGTTTAACTTTAGTTACTGTCTTTTTGAAAAACGTGATGAACTGATTAATTATTTCAAAATAGCGCGTGAAAGTTTAAATGATGATGGTTTGTTGATTCTGGATTTATTTGGTGGCACCGAGTGTGCGGATGAGTTAGAAGAAGAAACCGAACTTGAAGATATTAATGCAACCTATATATGGGAGCATGTTTCTTTCAACCCCATTAATAATCACATGGAATGCGCGATTCATTTTGAATTTGAAGATGGTTCACGTATGGATGAAGCCTTTACTTATTGCTGGCGTTTATGGGCAATTCCTGAAATGTTAGAATTACTTGAAGAAGCCGGTTATAGCAAAAGCCATGTTTACTGGGAAGAGTATGTTGAGTCAGATGACGAAGATGATGATGAGTTAGAAGGCACCGGTGAATACTATGAAACGACAGAAGTAGAGAATCAGGAGTCGTGGATGATTTATATTGTTGCTGAGAAATAAGTGGAAATAAAAGAATAGCTTAGGGATGAAATTTTTAATATTAAGTCTTGCATTAATAATGTTAACAGCCTGTAGTAATCGGGCTGTTTATGACATGTTGCATGAAAAGGCGAGGCAAGATTGTTTAAAGCAAGGACGCAGTGATTGTCATCGTGATGAGAGTTACGATAAATATAAACAAAAGCGTGATGAAATCATGCATCCGCAAGACATATATTAAATTCGATTTATTTTTCTATTGGTTTAACTTCAGCATGGTAAGGTGATTCACGCGTTTTATCATGTGTATGCATTCGATACTCTACGAAATCATCCTCCTTATCAAAAAACATAAATGGATTTCCTTCACATTGCTCCTGCATAGTAGCAGTGGTTTTTTCTGCATAATTATGTCCAGGCAAAATAAGTGTATCACCAGGCATTTTCCCGAGTTTATTGAGTGTATTAAACATGACATTGGGATCACCGCCTTGCAGATCACACCGGCCACAACCAAAGACAAACATGGTATCACCGGCAATCAGGTTATTGTCGATGTGGTAACAAGCCGAACCGGGAGTGTGTCCCGGGGTATGTAAAATTTTAATCTCACTTTCACCAATTTTTATACTGTCACCGCCATGATGTAATGAAGGATGTGCCAGAGATTCGCCCCAAAATTTTGCTTCGTCTTTAAGTAAATGCAGTTGTGCATCGTGATCTTTTAATATGCCTTCAACACCATTGATATGATCAAAGTGACTATGGGTGAGTAAAATATCGGTAATGGTGACTCCTTTTTCTTTTGCCAGTTTTAAAATTTCAGGGACTTCCCAGGCAGGATCAACAAC
>JAUWUS010000032.1 GCA_030617815.1 Gammaproteobacteria bacterium | reverse complement strand
ATTGAGAGAGTGCTGCTTTAAAGAAGTCTTTAGACAGGGAGCACCATTAAATACTACGTTCGTGGTGAGCTTGTCGAACCATGAATATTGTCATCCGTTCATCCTTCGACAAGCTCAGGACGAACGGAACTGCGACTTATGTAATCGTTTTCACACCATCCTGCGTTCCAAGCAACAATACATTTGCCGGTTTAATCGCAAACAAGCCATTTGTTACCACACCGGTAATATTCGTCAGGATTTGTTCTATTTTAGTGGGTTCCATTATTTCAAGGTTGTGAATATCAAGAATAATATTGCCATTGTCAGTTGTGAAGCCTTCACGTAAAACAGGTTCACCGCCAACTTGCTTGATAATTTCCCGGGCAACTAAACTACGTGCCATGGGAATCACTTCAACGGGTAATGGAAATTTGCCCATTACATCAACTAGTTTGCTTTCATCTGCGATGCAAACGAATTTTTTGCTGGCAGCCGCAACTATTTTTTCACGGGTTAATGCACCACCACCACCTTTGATGAGGTGCAGGTATTTGTTCGATTCATCTGCGCCATCAACATAAACAGCAATTTCTGAAACAGAGTTAAGATCAAAGACTTCAATACCATGACCTTTGAGCCGTTCGGCACTGGCTTCTGAGCTGGCAACAGTACCTTCGATTTTATGTTTGATTTTAGCTAGCTCATCAATAAAGAAGTTAGCGGTTGATCCGGTACCAACACCCACAATGGTGCCAGCTTCAACGTATTCGATGGCAGCCTGGGCTACTGCTTGTTTCATTTCATCTTGAGTCATTTCTCTCTCCTGCCATCATAAGGTGGTAATAAAGTCAGGCGCGCATTATATTAAGGATTAGCATGTTAAGCTACTCTAGGCGCATTTAATGCGCTTTTTGACTAAAAACACACTAAAAATTACTTTTATTTACACTATTCACAATAAATGTTGGTCCCATGACGACAAAATATAAAAAAATGGTTGAGCAGGCTAAAGTTTATGATGTTGCTGTAAAAACGCCATTGGAACGTGCAGGCGGGTTATCTAAACGCTTTAATAATGAGGTATGGATTAAACGCGAAGATCTGCAACCGGTTCACTCCTTTAAGTTGCGAGGTGCATATAACAAAATTGCGCAACTTTCCCCTGCTGAAAAAGAAAAAGGTGTGATCACTGCTTCAGCCGGTAATCATGCACAAGGTGTAGCTCTTGCGGCAAACCGGCTGGGTTTAAAAGCGCTTATCGTGATGCCAAAAACAACTCCGGCTATTAAAGTTTCATCTGTTCGTGCTCTGGGTGCGGAGATTGAGCTGGTTGGTAATGCGTATGACGATGCTTATGAACACGCAATTGAGCGGGCAAATGCAACTGGAATGACTTTTGTGCATCCATACGATGATCCTCTTGTTATTGCAGGACAGGGTACGATTGGCAAAGAAATTATTGAACAACTACCTGAAAACCCGGACATAGTTTTTGTTCCGGTAGGTGGTGGTGGCTTGATTGCAGGGGTCTCAGCGTATCTGAAGTCAATTAATCCAGCTATTCGTATTATTGGTGTTGAACCGGATGATGCGCCTTGTATGTATGAAGCATTAAAGGCCGGTAAGCGTGTATTACTGGAACAAGTCGGTATTTTTGCCGATGGTGTTGCGGTGAAAAAAGTAGGTAAAGAACCTTTTCACGTTGCTCAGAGCTGTGTTGATGACATGCTCCTGGTTTCTACCGATGAAATTTGCGCTGCAATTAAAGATATTTTTGACGATACTCGCTCAATAACGGAACCCGCAGGTGCGTTAGCGGTAGCGGGGATGAAAAAATATGTAGAAGAACAAAATATTAAAGGACAGGTAATCGTTGCGATTGATAGTGGCGCGAATATTAATTTTGATCGTTTGCGCCATGTTGCAGAGCGTTCAGAGCTAGGTGAACATCGTGAAGCCTTGTTTGCAGTAACCATTCCTGAAGAAATTGGCAGTTTCAGACGCTTCTGTGAAATCGTTGGTAATCGCGGTATGACAGAGTTTAATTATCGTTATGCAGATGATAAACATGCGCATATCTTTGTTGGTATTCAGTTACATGCCGGAAGTACTGAAAAAGACGAGATCTTAAAAGTTCTTGTTAAAGATGGTTATGAAGTAGAAGACATGACAGACAATGAAATGGCTAAACTGCATATTCGTTATATGGTGGGTGGACGAGGTCATGGAGTCGAGAATGAAAGGTTGTTTCGTTTTGAATTTCCTGAACGTCCGGGTGCTTTATTACGATTTTTAAATCATATGGGTGAGCGTTGGAATATTAGCTTATTTCATTACCGAAATCATGGTGCTGCCTATGGTCGAGTGCTGGCCGGGATCCAGGTGCCTGAAGAGGATAATGAAAAATTACAATTATTTTTACAGGATTTAGGTTATCCGTGGTGGGAGGAGACCAATAACCCAGCATACAACATGTTCCTTTCATGAATAGCAAGAAGCCAGATAACGGCGTTGAACCCCTCCTTAAAATGCTCACTTACATTGAACAAGGATGTTCAGGTGCCGTATAACACAGGGATGTGTGGAAACGGCCTTATTGTAAGCTCCGCTTTTTCGTCAGGCTTCGTCTTGTTCTTTGGCTTCTCGCTATCCATGAATACTTATTAGGCATAAAAAAAGCCGGTTCAAATGAACCGGCTTTAATTTTTCAGAAGAAGCTCTGAAAACTACTTCATCGCTTATTTTTTCTTACGACGAGCTGCTTTCTTTTTACCTTTCTTCTTTGCTTTCTTCTTAGCTACTTTCTTCTTAGCTTTTTTCTTAGTCTTTTTCTTAGTCTTTTTCTTAGCTTTTTTCTTAGCTTTTTTCTTAGCTTTTTTCTTAGCTTTTTTCTTAGTCTTTTTCTTAGCTTTTTTCTTAGCTTTTTTCTTAGCTACTTTCTTCTTAGCTTTCTTCTTTGCTACTTTTTTCTTAGCTACTTTCTTCTTAGCTTTTTTCTTTGCTACTTTCTTTTTGGCTTTCTTTTTAGCTGCCATGGTTACTACCCTCCGTTGAGCACTGATGTTTAAAACGAAGTATAGCTAACTTATACTAAAATACTAGTATCTTATGTAAAAACGTGATGTTACGTCTTGTAATGTATGAATTTTCTCTTTTTTAGGTAAAATTTTTGCTTATTTTCTTTTTTTAGATCAATTTTTATAGTTTTAAGTTAAAAATATTAGAATTTTTATTTTTAAACTTAACTTTTTTATAAAAATTCATGTGTTTTATGTTTTTTTACACTTAAATAATGAATTTTTGTATAGAACGCACTTATTTTTTAGTTTTTTAATAAAAAATTTTATAAAAATTAAAATTTTTATAAAAAAATGAATGGTTTTATGTTTTTTTACACTTAAATAATGAATTTTTGTATAAATCGCACTTATTTTTTAGTTTTTAAACAAAAAATCAGGCCAAAACTTTAATTTTTATTAAAAAGTTTACTGTTTTATGTTTTTTTATACTTAAATAATGATTTTTTGTAAAAATTACACATATTTTTTAGTTTTTAAACAAAAAATCATGCCAAAATTTTAATTTTTATAAAAAAAAGAACTGTTTTATGTATTTTTTACACTTGGATAATAAATTTTTGTAAAAAACGCACTTATTTTTAATTTTTAAACAAAAAATCATATAAAAATTAAAATTTTTATTAATATTTTTAACAATAAAGCTGTTTTTTAAATAAAGTTAGCGTTTTTTTATGTTTTTAAACTTTAAATGAGATGTTTTTAGTGATTACCTGTTAATAATTCATTTTAAACATGAAAAATAAATTAATTATCTTAATTAATGCTGTTTTTTTTGTTTTATTTGGCTTTTTTATGTTTAAGGACGCTAAATTTAGAGTAATAAACACATTTTTAAAGAAAATTTTTATAATTATTCACTATAAAATGTTTTTACAGTGTTATTTTTTTTAAATGTTATTGTTTTGTTGTCTGTTAATAAGATTTATTGATCATCTTCAGTATAAAAACATCACTTGTGAAGTAAAAACACCGTATTTAGAGTAAAAAAACCATTTAATCACCATTGTTCTGTTTAATGCTGGTAAAAGGCTTTTATAGGTATGAAGTCAGCATACGTTCATAGTAACAGGCGAGGAGTGGGAGATTATTTTATCGGCTCTTATTTATTGTTGGTGTACAAATGTTTTTCTGTTGCGATAGCTTGTAACGGAATATCCCAGGGATTAGTTTTTAGCTTTTTCTGTTTTTGAAGTTCATACGCAACACCTAATAACTTTGGTTTATGCCAGTATTGTCGCTGTCTTAAAAAAGCTAACGTGCGATCATAAAAGCCGCCACCCATGCCTAGTCGATTTCCCTGTGTATCAAAAGCAACAAGTGGCATAAGAATAAGATCCAGTGAAAGTGTTTTACATAAACGTGTTTTATGTGAATGAATGGGTTCAGCAATGCCATAACGATTGGTTTTCAATTTTGTTTCGGCAGTGTAGGGAATAAACCAAAGTTGTTGTGTATTAGGTTTTGCTAACACAGGTAGGTAACAGTGCTTGCCTTGTTGCCAGGCATGTTCGATTAATAAACCCAGGTCTATTTCACCGTCATTCGTCAGGTAAAACGCAATGTGTTTGCTTTGCTGAAAAGTGCGGCTGGAGGAAATACGTTCACATAATAAAAAAGCCGCGTATTCACGTTCTGAATCGCTGAGCATGCGTCTTTTTTCACGTATTTGCTGGCGTAGTTTTTTTGTATCCATAAGGCATATTGAACCACGAAGGAGATAAAGAAAAGACTAAAAATTTAAACCACGGGGGCATACAGGGAAAACAATTTATATTTAACCACGTGTACCTTATGTTCCCGTGGTTATTTTATTTTAAATAGAGGGTGGGCAATCCCGCCTGTATCGTTGCGACCTGTGCCTTGAACCAGAGGTTCAAGTGGGGACGTCGTGGGAACTTTAGGCTTTCCGCTCGGAGACGGACATGCACACCGTGCCACTACTCAGCCCCCGGAGTTATGTATTACGGCTCAAGGGTCTCTTATCGCTGACGAATACCGCAGGGTATGCCCATAGACAGGGGATAACTATTTACGTTTATCGTAGGGTGATTTTAGATGATTTTGAAAGGATCTTCTTTATATAATGAAAAATTTAGTGAAACTATGATCTTGACAACGCACATTTCTGGTTTGTGTGGAGTTAAAAAATTTCCTGAGTAAGATTTTTAAATTAAATTTCTAATTGCCGGCTGCGATATAATGCATCGTCAATTTTTTCCTGAATACTGCGAATACGGGTATTCATTGAAATATCCGCTTTTACTTTACCGCCTCCGCTGTCCTGAGCGAGTAATTCATGGGATATATTTAGCGCCGCCATAACGGCAATACGATCTGAGCCAACAATTTTTCCACTATCACGAATTTCACGCATTCTTTTATCTAAATATTCAGCGGAGCGTTGTAAATCATGCCGTTCATTTTCATCGCAGGCAATTATGTATTCTTTATCCAGAATGTGGATGGTAATGCCGGTGGCTGATTTATCCGTCATTTTCTATTGCCTTCAGGCGGCCAATCATGGCCTCAACACGAGTACGTGCCAGTTCTGTTTTTTCGAGTAGACGAGCGCGTTCGCCTTGCAGGTGTGAATGGCTGTCACGTAGCGTTTTATTTTCACTTTGTAAGCGATCAATCGTTTTGATGAGATCATCAACGCGGCCTTCAAGTTTTTTAAGATCGAGTTCTTCCATTTATCCCTCAGCCTCTGCGGCAATCGGTTTTATATTTAATATAGTAAGAATATAGAGCACATTGGACGCGGTCAACGGGTAAAGGTGGTTGAAAATGATGTAAAATTAACCTTCTGATATTGTGATCGTCATGCCAAGGTTTTGATCGCAATATTGGCGGCTAAATTTAGTGGTATTTTGAGGTAAAGCAGGACGATATGAGTGAAATAGATATTCAATACGATGAGATTAATGATGCCCTGAAACGGATCAGCGTAGAACAGGATGCTGCAGAGGTTCACGGTGCTTTATGTGGTTTATTTTGTACGGTTAATGGTTTAACAGCCGCTTACTGGCTGGATAATACCTTAACCAATACACCGGAAGAGGATGCGTTGACTGTTGACGCCTTAAACAGTGAAAGTCGTTCATTGTTGACACTCTTGTTTAATGAAACAGAGAAACAGCTTTCGGGGCAAGATTTTGCTTTTCAGCTTTTTTTGCCGGATGACCATTCAGGTTTATATATAAGAGTAGAGGCATTGAGTAATTGGTGTCAGGGCTTTTTATTGGGGTTAAGTCAGGGCGGTTTAACTGATCCGGAAGGTTTGCCGGGCGAGTTGCCTGACATCGTAAAGGATTTAGTCGAAATTTCGCGTGCAGAATCTTATGAACTGGATGATGATACTGAGGATGAAAAGGATTTCATGGAATTGATTGAGTTTGTTAGAGTTGCAGTACAACTTTTTATCGATGAAATGCAGCAGTTTCAGGTTGAAGAACCGAATGATGAATCGGGATACCATTAATAAAGTATGAATAATCAGGAATACAAACGTCGCCGTAAACACCTTATGCAAATTATGGGTGAGGATGCGGTTGCGATTTTACCTGCAGCACTGGTGCGTATGCGCAACCGGGATGCAGAGTTTCAATATCGTCAGGACAGTGATTTTCATTACATTACCGGCTTTGATGAACCTGAAGCGGTTGTGGTTCTGGTTCCCGGTCGTGAGCATGGCGAATATATTTTATTTTGTCGTGAAAATGATAAAAAAATGGAAACCTGGAATGGTTTACGTGCAGGTCAGGATGGTGCCATTGAAAAATATGCCGCGGATGATTCATTTCCGATTGATGATATTGACGATATTTTACCGGGCTTGCTAGAAAACAAAGAAAAAGTGTATTACACCATGGGTGTACATCCTGACTTTGATCAACGCGTGATTAAATGGGTGAATCGTTTACGCGAACAGTCCCGTATGGGTGTGCATACTCCGGGTGAGTTTGTTTCTTTAGATCATCAACTGCACGACATGCGTTTATATAAAAGTGCGGCGGAAATAAAAGTGATGCGCAAGGCCGCTGAAATTTCTGCTGAAGCACATATTCGGGCAATACAATCTTGTAAACCAGGTAAATATGAATACCAGCTTGAAGCGGAGTTGTTGCATCACTTTATGCAGCATGGTGCGCGATCCCCTGCTTATTCTTCTATCGTTGGTGGTGGAAAAAATGGCTGTATTCTGCATTACGTGGAAAATAGTGAGAGCTTAAAAGACGGCGACCTGGTTCTTATTGATGCCGGTGCTGAACTGGAATGTTATGCCGCGGATATTTCGCGTACTTTCCCTGTTAATGGAAAATATTCTAAAGAACAACGGATTTTATATGACATTGTTTTAACCGCACAACTTGCTGCAATAGAACAGGTTAAGCCGGGTAATCACTGGAATGATCCACATGAAGCGGCCATTAAAGTCATCACTCAGGGTTTGATTGATGTGGGTATATTAAAAGGGAAACTTGAAACCAATATTGAAAAAGAAACCTATAAAGACTTTTACATGCACCGTACCGGACACTGGTTGGGAATGGATGTGCATGATGTGGGTGATTACAAAGTTGATGATGAATGGCGTGTACTCGAGCCGGGTATGGTATTAACGGTTGAGCCGGGTTTATATATATCAGCTGATCATGAAAGTGTCGCTAAAAAGTGGCACAACATCGGCATTCGTATAGAAGATGATGTGCTGGTAACTAAAGATGGGCATGAAGTATTAAGTAAAGATGCACCTAAAGATCCCGATGAAATTGAAGCGTTAATGGCTTAAAAAAGTCGTAAGTCTTCAAGTGTTGTCGTTAGTCAGAAGTCCTCCGTTCGTCCTGAGCTTGTCGAAGGATGAATGGAGGGTTCATGGTTCGACAAGCTCACCACGAACGGCTTTGATTACGACTAAAGACTATTTTAAGCCCCAAAGGTTAAATTTAGAAAATGATAGATGAAAATAAGACAGACTTTGACTTAATTATTATCGGCGGCGGTTTAGTCGGTGCAAGTCTTGCCTGTGCGTTATCGCAAGCAGAGTCATCTTTGCGCATTGCGATTGTTGAGGCTTTTCCTTTTAAGTCTGATGATACGGAATATCAACCTGCCTTTGACGCGCGTAGTGTGGCGTTGTCATACACTTCGAAACAAGTGTTTGAGGGTATTGGTTTATGGTCTTCCATTAATAAGCTGGGTGTCGCAGCAATTAAAAAAATTCATATTTCTGATCGTGGTCATGCAGGGATCACTCGCTTAAATGCAGAAGATGAAAATATTGACGCGCTGGGATATGTTGTTGAAACCAGGGTGATCGGTAAAGCACTATTTGATACCTTAAAAAAACAAAAAAATATCACTTTAATCGCGCCAGCAAAACTTAAAGATTTTGATTTAACAAAAGAAAAGGCCAGCGCCCGTATTGAGATTGATGGTAAAGATAAAATTTTAACGGCTAAATTGCTGGTTGCCGCAGATGGTGATGATTCCGTGGTGCGGCGTTTAAGTGGAGTTAGAATTCGAAGCAAAGAATATGATCAAGCTGCAGTGATTGCCAATATTGCAACTGATCAGCCGCATAATAATCGGGCTTTTGAACGTTTTACCGACAGTGGTCCTTTAGCTTTACTGCCAATGGCTGCAACTCAGGATGAAAAAAATCGTTATTCACTTGTCTGGACGATTAACCGTTCAGAACAGGAAGAGATGATGAACTGGGATGACAAAACATTTTTGCTTAAGCTAAAAGAACGTTTTGGTGAAAGAGCCGGGCATTTCCTGCACGTTAGTCAACGTCATGCTTATCCATTGAGTTTAATGCGGGCACGAGAACATGTGCGTGAACGCTTAGCCATTATCGGTAACGCAGCACATACTTTACATCCGGTTGCCGGACAAGGTTTTAATTTAGGTTTACGTGATGTTGCTGCTCTATCACAAGTTATTATTGATACGCTGCATGAAAATAAAGATATTGGTGAGTTGAGTCATTTAAAGCTCTATGCTGACTGGCGTCGTCGAGATCATATTCAAACTGCAATGGCAACGGATGGGCTGGTTCGGCTTTTTTCCAATAATTTTTTACCTCTTGCCGCATTGCGTAACTTAGGGTTATTAGTTGTTGATCTTGTACCACCGCTTAAAAAAGTTTTCGCCCGTCATGCCATGGGTTTTGTTGGCAAGTTACCACGGCTGGCTCGGGGTTTAAAATTATAATGGTTAAACATTACGATATTATTATTGTTGGCGCGGGCATGGTCGGTGCTACGTTGGCTTGCGGCCTTGCAGAAGCAATGGAGAATTTCAGTATTGCGGTTATCGATGCCAACGCTCCTGATTTAGACTGGGACAGTGATGGCTATGATATGCGTGTCAGTGCTATTACCCGTGCATCACAAACTCTTTTTAAAAATATCGGTGTATGGGACAGCATAACGAATCAAAGAGTGAGTCCTTATCGTGATATGTTTGTCTGGGATGCTGGCGGCAAAGGCGAAATCCACTTTGACAGTGCAGATATGGGTGAAGCTGATCTTGGTCATATTATTGAGAATCGCGTTATTGTTAAAGCACTGCGGCAGCGTATTGCGGAACTTCGTCAAATTGAATTGTTTTGTCCGGCCCAACTTGAATCCATTGAGTTTAATAAGGATAAAACCCATTTAATCTTAAAAGATAAAACTAAATTATCAGCAAGTCTTGTCGTGGGCGCAGATGGCACTCGCTCCTGGCTAAGACAACAAGCCGATATTGCAGTAAAAGGCTGGGATTTTGATCAGGCGGCTTTAGTGACCACGGTTAAAACTGAAAAATATCATCAAGATACGGCCTGGCAGCGTTTTCTATCAACAGGGCCGTTAGCTTTTTTACCACTGACCGATGGTTATAGTTCAATTGTCTGGTCAACTTCGCCCGATGAAGCTAAACGGTTAACCGGGATTTCAGAATCTGAGTTTGCTCTGGAACTGGAACAGGCGTTTGCCAGCAAGTTAGGAAAAATTGAATCTGTTGCTGGCCGGGCCGTTTTTCCTTTACGATTATTTGAAACTTTGCATTACGTTAAACCGCGTTTAGCATTAGTAGGTGATGCTGCACACACTATTCATCCTTTGGCCGGACAAGGTGTCAATTTAGGTCTGGCAGATGTTGCCAGTTTAATCACGGTGATTACAGATGCATTAAATGATAAAAAAGACATTGGTGATTTAAAAGTATTACGTCGCTATGAACGCTGGCGTCGGGCAGACAATCGCTCTATGCTCGTTGCCATGGATGGATTAAAAAGATTGTTTGGCAGTGAGTTGTCAGCAGTTAAAGGTTTACGTAGTTTGGGTTTAAATATTACCGATAGAATTACACCATTGAAAAACCTTATTATGCAGCATGCCATGGGGTTAGATTCGAAATGAAAAAACTAAAACATGATGCCAGAACGTGCGGAGCAGGTTCAGGTAATACTGAATGAAACGCGCAGCGGTTCTGCAGTGAAAAGAACAAGTTAAGTATATGGCGATGAGGTTATAACTTAAAATGAAAAAGCTTAAACACGAGAAAGAGTTAGTCAAACTTGCGCTTGATTTAGTGATGGCCATTGCCGAAAAAAAAGGGGTGGTGAAATTTGATGCAACCGATTCATCGAAAGATAAAGTGGAGTATGTTTATCGCTTGCTAGTGCATGACAAAGTGTTACAGCCTCTGGTCAAAGGCCAGGTTGACCAGCCGAGTATGAAACATAAACTGGCATGTTGGATGCAAAAACAATTACCTGCCGATCATCCCTTCAAAAAATAAAAATCTCACAGTTAAAATGCAGAGTTTAATTCCCAGCCCTTCAAGGGGAGCGGGAATAAATTTCTCTTCGATTTTAAATGTTTTTTAAAATAAAAGCGCCTCTCGCTCTTACGGTTCTTCATTTTTGAATTAGCGCACAGAATTATTTACTGTTCATATTAAACTATACTTATTCTATCTTTCTTATTATGCCGGGGTTTGTTATGTCTTTTCAAAAATCATTACTGTTAGGTTTTATTATATTTATTTCATTTAACGTTAAAGTTAATGCGGGTGATTTTGGTTGGCTTGAACAACTGTCAATTGAAGCCAGAGCAGATGGTTCAGGATTCAGAACCCGGCTGGCTACACGCTTTAACGTTGGTGAAGTAAAAGTTAAAGCGGTAATAAGTGATGCAGGCAATGGCGCTAATGCTTATATGGTAATGCGTCTTGGTGAAATGTCAGGACATAACGTTGAGTATGTCGCAAAACGCTATAAAGCAAATAAGGGAAAAGGCTGGGGTGCGTTAGCAAGAAGTTTAGGGATCAAGCCGGGTTCACGTGCTTTTAAAGCATTAAAGCGTGGGCATGATCTTAATGATGCTAATCAGGGATCTCGTGGTAAGGGAAAAAATAAAAGTCACAAAAATAAAGGGAAAGGCAATAAACGGTGATGTCGGTTAGTAATTAAGGAAAAATAGAGTGGTTTCATAAAAATATTTTACTTTAAATAAAACTTTAATACCCTAATGAAAAAGCTGAAAGAACGTTGAATCCGCAAGATGGTATGTAATACCTCTTTGTCTAAATAATTGAACAGAGTCTGGGCGAGATTCAAATGTTACTTCGGTAGCGGTAAAGTGGAACTTATCTAAAAATGCTATGCCGTATTGAAAACCAGAAAATGGATTTCAATATGACTCTTTTTAATCAGGTTAATTTCACTTTATTTATTTCCTTTCTTTTGCCTGTTTCTTTTTTACCGGCTGAAGAAAATCAACAAATGGTCCTGGGTGATTTCTCTTCACAAACCAGGGTCATTCCTGAGTCCTGGCAGCCGCTAACCTTCGGAAGTATTGACGAACATACATCCTATATTTTGGTAGATGATCAGAATATTAAAGTTATAAAAGCAGAGAGTAACGAGTCTGCATCAGGCTTATCAAGAAAAATAAGTTTTAATCCTAAAGAATATCCCTATCTTTCCTGGCGTTGGAAAGTGAATAAGGCCATTGTCGGTACCGATGTCACTTCAAAATCCGGTGATGATTATGCTGCGCGGATTTATGTCATGTTTAAATATGATCTCAAAGATTTATCTGAAGATGAACAATCAAGTATCAGCTGGTATAAATTTTTTAATGGCAAGCTACCACCGCTCGCAACATTAAATTATATCTGGGCGAATAAAATGGCAGTGGGGAATATTGTTTCCAGCCCTTATACTGATCGTGTGAAAATGGTGATATTAAAAAATAAAGAATCTACTCTGCAAGAGTGGCATATCGAAGAACGAAATATTTATCAAGATTATAAAAATGCATTTGGGGAAGAACCTAAGGATGTCATTAGTATCGCGATTATGACAGATACAGATAATACAAGTGCAATGGCTGAAACTTATTTTGGTGATATTATTGTTTCTAAAATACCTCGTTTAAAGACACAAGTAGTGAGAGGTATCTTGAAAAATAAATAAAATTTCCAACTAAGTGTGTAAATTTAGGGTATCTTTAAGCTTATGGAAATCCTAAATACAATTGCTATTCTTCTTACTTTATCCGCCGTATTCAGTTACCTGAATTACCGTTTTATTAAACTTCCTACCGCAATAGGTATTATGCTGATTTCGTTAGTGATATCACTTTTGTTATTAATCAGTGGAGAACTGGGTATTTTCAATGTTGCTGAACAAGCGAGAATGCTCATTAACAGTATTGATTTCCATACCTTACTTATTGATGGCATGTTAAGTTTTTTGTTATTTGCCGGCGCATTGCACATCAATCTTAATGATTTAAGCAAACAAAAATGGGTCATTATGATTCTGGCTACGGTCGGTGTGGTTAGTTCCACCTTTATTGTTGGCGGCATAAGCTGGATTATATTGAATGCCTTTGAATTGAATATCAGCTTTATTTATTGTTTGTTATTTGGTGCATTAATTTCACCAACTGATCCTATTGCAGTCCTTGGGATTTTAAAAACGGCGGGTGTACCAAAAAGCCTGGAAATAAAAATTTCCGGTGAATCATTATTTAATGATGGTGTTGCTGTTGTTGTTTTTTTAGTCGTGCTTGGTGTTGCGACAGGGCAGAATGAACCAACGATATTTTCGATTGGTACTTTGTTTATTCAGGAAGTCATTGGTGGTGCGGTATATGGTTTGATTATTGGCGGACTTTGCTTTTATATGCTGCGTTCAGTTAATAATTATCAGGTTGAAATTTTATTAACCCTGGCGCTGGTAATGGGTGGTTATGCTTTTGCTATTGCAATACATGTATCGGGTCCGATAGCGATGGTGGTTGCCGGTTTATTAATTGGAAACCATGGTCGTATTTTCGCTATGTCAGAAAGTACCCGCGAGCATCTGGATTCTTTTTGGGAATTAATCGATGAGATTTTAAATGCCGTTTTGTTTTTATTGATCGGTCTGGAAGTGTTAGTGCTGGTTTACCACACCGAATATTTTCTTGTAGCATTGGCTATTATCCCGGTTGTCTTAGTTTCTCGTTTTGTCTCCGTCAGCATACCTATTCATTTGATGAAAAAAGTACGTGATTTTAGTCCGGGCGTCGCTCGCTTAATGACCTGGGGCGGATTACGTGGTGGTATTTCTGTGGCTTTAGCGCTTTCTTTGCCACAGGGAATGGAAAGAGAAGTTATTCTTGCGGTGACTTACGCGGTGGTAATTTTCTCAATCCTGGTACAGGGACTAACCCTGGGTTCGCTGGCAAAACAGGTTCAGGCAGAGGCGTTACGAGCGCTGGTTAAAAAGCACGTGCAATAATTTTAAACAGTAAGCTTGATTTCTGGAATGAGAATGATTATCATTACCGTTATGTTATTGGTTACGCATATGTCGCGGAGAATGGTATGAAATCAGGTGTTACTTTTTTAGTTTTTTTTAGTCTTTTAATCAGTCAATACGCTCAGGCTGAATCGTTGGTTGTTTACTCAGGTCGTAAAGACAAATTCATTAAGCCTGTTGTGGCGGCATTCACAAAAGAAACCGGTATTAAGGTTCTTTTACATTCGGGCAGTTCAACCTCCCTTTTAAATAAGCTGAAATTAGAAGGCAAAAATTCACAGGCTGATCTTTATATCAGTAACGATGCGGGCAATTTGGAAAAAGGTAAAGAAATGAATTTATTCTTACCTGTCTCTGCAGATATAGCAAAAGTTATCCCGCAAAAATTACGTGCATCGGATAATAGCTGGATTGGTTTATCAGCACGAGCGCGTGTTTTAGTTGTAAATACTAATGATAAATCAGTGGATTTTGTAAAGTCTGTTTTTGATTTGGTCGATCCACGTTTAAAAGGCAAGCTGGCTATTACCCATAGCGGTAATGGAAGTTACATTGCGGGTGTGACTGTTTATATGGAGTCTGTGGGTAAAAAGAAAACCCGCGAGTGGTTAGCCGGAATGAAAATAAATGTTGACGGTAAAGTTTTTAACAAACACAGTAAAATTGTTAAAGCCGTGGCAAAAGGTAAACGCAGTGTTGGTTTAGTGAATCATTATTATATTTATCGTCATCTCAAGAAGTATCCTAAGGCGCCAATTAAAATTGTATTACCCGATCAAGGTAAAAAGGACATCGGAATCGCCTGGAATGTTGCTGGTATTGCGATGACTAAATACAGCAAAAATAAAAAAGCAGCAGAACGTTTTGTTGCTTTTGTGACCTCTGAAAAAGGACAGTACCTTTTCGCTAATGTGAATAAAGAATATCCTGCACGTGAAGGTATTGCCGCTGCGGCTGAAGTGCCAAAAGCAGGTAGTTATAAGGTTGCTCCTGTTGCAATGCAAGTGTTAGGTCAACAACGTAATGCAACGCTTGATTTAATTGAATCGGTGGGTATGCCTTAGACTGATGTAAACCACGTCATTCCCTTGCAATGACTATGTTCTCTTAATTTAGTTGTAGTTCTGAGTTATCATTTTTATATGGCACACAGTTTTATCTCTGTTGAAAAAATAAAAACCCGCGCCCCTTCCTTGCGCGGGTTTCTTGCTTTGCTGGTTGTTTTAGCCGCAGCCGTTCCCTTATTGTTTGTTTTGTTCAGTAGTGGGCAGTTATCACTGCAACAATGGCTTAATTTGTGGAGTAACCGTTTACCGGAACTACTCTGGAATACTTTAAGCCTCGCGGTATTCGTTGCGATTGGCAGCATGATTTTAGGTGTTTCTGCTGCATGGTGGATCACTCGCCGGGAATTCCCTGGTCGGCGTATCGCTATCTGGTTAATGGTTTTACCCTTAACAATTCCCACTTATGTTTTTGCGCATATTTATACCATTATGCTTGAAGAAGAGGGTTGGTTAGGTCAGCTTTGGTTAACGGCATTTCCTGGTACGGCCATCCCTGAAATTTTTAATATCTTTGGGGTTACCCTTGTCCTGGTTTTAGCGGGTTTTTCATATGTTTTTTTACTGGTGCGTGACGCGTTAAGCCGTTCACAACAAGATGTTGAAGAAGCTGCTCGAATTCATGGTGCTACACCCTGGCAAGTTTTCTGGCGGGTTAATTTGCCCATGTTACGTCCCGCGATTGCTGCCGGTATCGCGCTGGTTGTGTTACATGTTTTATCCGATTTTGGTGCGGTGAGCATGTTGCGCTATCAAACATTTACTTTGAGTATTTATTTGCAAATGAGCAGCCGTTTTGATTTTCAGGCAGCAGCTGGGCTTAGTTTGGTCCTGGTTACTTTAAGTTTAACTTTTATGGTTCTGGAACGATTTTTTCGTAATCGCCAACGCTATTATGGTAGTGGTAAATCAAAAAAAATTGCCGCGCGAAAAGCGACTTATTTTGAAATTATCGGAATTTGGTTTTGGTTAGGTTTAATCGCTATTTTTGCTTTTATACTGCCTATTGCGTGGATGTTAAGTTGGAGTTGGCAAGCGTGGCAGCAAGATTTAATTGATGCCGAATTTTGGGGATATGTGAGCAACTCGTTAACGGTGAGCGCTTTAGCGGCTACCTTAACTGTAATCGCTGCATTACCTGTTGCGTTGTATCATGCGCGTGAACGCAGTGCAGTGAGTCAGGGTTTCCTCTATTTATCTAACGTAGGATTTGTTTTGCCTGGACCGGTAATTGCCTTGGGTATTCTGAGTTTTGTTATTGCTGTAATGCCATCGATCTATGGTGGTATGGCGGTATTAGCATTAGCGATGATGGTGCGTTTTTTACCGTTATCCATTCAGGCCCAGGAGGCTGCGGTGCAGCAACTCACCCCCTCTATTGAGCAAGCTGCGCGTAGTCTGGGTGCCAATTGGTATGAAAATCTACGCCGGGTTATTTTGCCAATAATAAAGGGTGGCATGGCTACCGCATGGGTGCTGGTGTTTATTGATACCTTAAAAGAATTACCTGCAACCCTGTTACTGCGTCCTACTGGATTTGACACTTTGCCTGTGCGGATCTGGATTGAAGCCAGTGAAGAAATGCTGGAACTGGCCGCCCCCGCGTCATTGATGCTGGTGGTTGGAACCTTACCGGTGCTTTGGTTTTTAATGCGCGAAAAATCAGGGAAATGAGTCTGAATTTGCTGGTTTTGTTATGAGCTCCCGCGTAAAATACGCATCTCGATTCAAATCCCAGTGGGAGAGGTTCTCTATTTAACGAGAACGCCGAAGGCGCAACCCGTCCGGAAACGCTCAGGCAAAAGGACCGCTGGAAAGGAAGTGTGTGTAACATTCCGAATCGACTCTGGAGAGAGATTTTAAAAATTTCTCTCGGATGGCGAGAAGCCAGAGAATAAGGCGCAACAGATGAAAAAGCGGAGTGTACGATGAGTACATGAGCATTTTGAAGAGGTTGCAACGCAATTATCTGGTTTCGCAGCATTCGAGATTTATAAAATCCGCCGAAGGGGCTCAAGCTCTCAGGTAACAGGACAGAGGGGCGACACGATATTTAATATATTCTTTGAGTATATAAATATGGTGTCGCCCTTTTTTTTGCTTAACAGATTGGTAAGAGTTAATTAAATGGTTAATAAAGAGCCTTCAGCTATAAATAAAAGCCTCCCGGTTTTTGATCATTCCGATGAACCAAACGCTACGCGCATGCCGTTATGGATCCGTCAGCCTCTCGCAAGCGGTGTGCGTTATTCGGATACTGCGCGAGCGGTAAGCAAAAATAATTTGCACACGGTTTGTGAAGAAGCGCATTGTCCAAATCGAGGTGAATGCTGGAGTCATGGTACGGCGACCTTTATGTTGCTTGGTGATACCTGCACCCGTGCTTGCGGATTTTGCGCAGTAAAAACAGGTAAGCCTGATTGGTTTGATGAAGAAGAAGCACAACGTATTGCTGATGCTGTCGCTACCATGGGGTTGGACTATGTCGTTTTAACCTCAGTTAATCGTGATGATTTAAAAGAAGGTGGAGCTACTGTTTTTGCCGATACCATCGTAGCGATGAGAAAAAACAGACATGACATTGGTATTGAACTGCTTACCCCTGATTTTAATCGTTGCCAGCAAGAAGCGGTTGACATCATTATGAGCAAATTAAATTCTGTTAAGTGCGATTCTCTCTCTACCCAAATGGTGTGGGGACATAACGTTGAAACCATTCCTGATTTTTATAAAACAGTACGTAAAGGGTCGAGCTATGAGCGTTCATTAAAAATGCTTGAGTTAGCCGTGCAACAAGAAGGCGTTGAAGCCAAGTCAGCCATTATGATGGGCATGGGTGAAACAGAAGCACAAGTCACGGGCGTATTAAAAGATTTACGCAGTGTCGGTGTACAACGTATCGCCATGGGGCAGTACTTGCGTCCAACACGTTATCACTTGCCGGTTAAAGAATACGTTGCCCTCGAACAATTTGAGCAATATGAAAAGATAGCTAAAGACTTAGGTTTCTCCTGGGTTAAATCGGGTCCGATGGTGCGATCTTCTTATCATGCCGAAGAAGTACAGTAGGAAAAAATAATTTAAAAAGTGAAAAATATGAAAAAAACCCCCTTACATGATTTACACGTTTCATTAAATGCCCGCATGGTTGATTTTGGTGGCTGGGATATGCCGATCAACTATGGTTCACAAATTGATGAACATCATTTTATTCGCAAAGATGCGGGTATGTTTGATGTCTCACACATGACTATTGTTGATTTAAAAGGTGACAAGGTAAAAGAATTTTTACAAAAATTGTTAGCTAATGATGTGGCTCGTTTAAAAGACAGTGGTAAAGCATTATATTCATGCATGTTAAATGAGGACGGTGGTGTGATTGATGATCTCATTACTTATTATATTAACGATACGTTTTATCGCACCGTAGTGAATGCCTCAACACGTGAAAAAGATTTAGCCTGGATTAACAAGCAAGCTGAAGTATTCGGTGTTGATGTTATTGAGCGCAATGATTACGCGATGATAGCAGTGCAAGGTCCGAATGCCCGTGCTAAAGCACATAAAGCATTGGGTGATGATGCAGAAGAAAAACTCAATGACATGGCGCCTTTTTATATTCGTGATTATGGTGACCTGTCAGTCGCACGTACAGGTTATACCGGCGAAGACGGTTATGAAATTATGTTGCCGGAAAAAGATGCTTCTGCGTTATGGTCACGCTTACTTGAAGCCGAAGTTAAGCCTTGTGGTTTAGGCGCGCGTGATACCTTACGTTTGGAAGCCGGTATGAATTTATACGGTAACGACATGGATGAAACTATTTCGCCACTTGAAGCAGGTCTTGGCTGGACCGTTGCATGGGAACCTGCCGAACGTGATTTTATTGGCCGCAAAGCAATAACTAAACAAAAAGAACAGGGTGTTAAGAATAAACTTGTCGGTTTAGTACTGGAAGGAAAAGGTGTGATACGCGATCACCAAAAAGTTTTTGTTGATGGTTTAGAAGCGGGTGAAGTGACGAGTGGCAGTTTCTCGCCTACATTAAGTAAAGCCATTGCTTTTGCACGTGTAGCTAAAGATACAGGTGATAAATGTAAAGTCGAAATGCGTGGCAAACAACTTGATGCGATAGTGGTGAAACCACCGTTTGTAAGAAATGGAAAATCGTGCCTTTAGATTAATAACTGTACTCAATTTAAATATTAAAAATTTTAAAGCTTTAATGAGGATAAAAAAATGAGCGTTAATATTCCCACTGAATTACGTTACACAAAATCACATGAATGGATTCGTCGTGAAGAAAATGGTACGTTGACCATTGGTATTACTGATCATGCGCAACATTTACTGGGTGATTTGGTTTTTGTTGAAACACCTGAAGTAGAAGATACTTTTTCAGCCGGAGATGATTGTGCTGTGATTGAATCTGTTAAGGCAGCATCAGACGTGTATTGTCCTATTGACGGTGAAGTGATCGAAGGTAATGAAGTTTTAGCTGATGCGCCTGAAACCATTAACCATGATGCTTTTGGTGATGGTTGGATCTTTAAGCTTAAGCCAGAAGATGAAGGGGCTTTTGATGAGCTTATGGACTCTGATGAGTACGCAGAACTAATCGCTGAAGATTAGATTAATCCACTCAAGCCACGCTGAGCTGCGTTAAATCCTTTTTTTAAAATGCTCACTTACTTATTGTAAGCTCCGCTTTTAAAAAAAGAATTTGCCTTGTCAGCGCAGCTTGAGTGAATTAATTGTTATATATTTGGATCAATATACAAAAAAATAAGTTTTCGATTTCATACTATGAAGCGAGTACTAAATTTAGGGAATGGAACGAAAGGAGTCAAATAAAGACCGTCTGCCGCAAGGACGCGGCAGTCGAGCAGCCAAGGATGGCAGGTTTTGCGCGTCTTGATTTGACTCCTTTCGTTCCATGACCGTTGTATTAAAGTTACATATAAACGTACAAACGAATTACCGTTTAACAATATAAGTAAGGTGTAAAAAGTAATGCCATTTATTCCGCATACTGAAGAAGATGTTAAATCAATGCTGGCCGCGATTGGCGTAGAGAGCATTGAAAATTTATTTGATGAAATTCCTGCTGAGTTACGTGCTGAAGGTTTAACTAAAGTACCCGAAGGTGTGAGCGAGATGGAAATTGCTCGCATTATGCATGGGCACGCAGAACAGGATTCACGTGCTTTATGTTTTGCCGGCGCGGGTGCATATGAGCATCATATTCCGGCAGCAGTGTGGGAGATTACTACGCGGGGTGAGTTTTATTCGGCTTATACACCTTATCAGGCAGAAGCGAGCCAGGGCACCTTGCAATTGCTTTATGAATATCAAACCATGATGGCAAGTTTGACTGGTATGGATATTTCTAATGCGTCTTTATATGACGGTGCATCGGCCTTAGCCGAAGCAGTGTTAATGGCGATTCGAGCTAACCGTAAATCAAAATTAAAACGCATTTTAATGCCACGCACAGTTAATCCCAAGTATCGCAAAGTTGCGCATAATATTTGTAAAGGCCAGGGCATAACTTTTGAAGAATTGGATTTTGATCTGGAAGGTGGTCACATCAATCCAGGCAGCCTGCCAAAAGATCCGGGTGATATTGCGGCTTTAGTTATCCCACAACCGAATTACTTTGGTGTGTTGGAAGATATTGATGTCTTAACGGACTGGGCGCATGAACATGGCGCGTTAGTCATTGCGGTTGTTAACCCCACCTCGTTAGCACTTTTAAAGGCACCGGGTAGCTGGGGTGAAATTGGTGCAGATATTACATGTGGTGAAGGTCAACCTTTAGGTGCGCCGTTATCATCGGGCGGACCTTACTTTGGTTTTATGGCATGTCGTGAAAAGTATGTTCGGCAAATGCCGGGACGTATTATTGGCCGTACCGTTGATCTCGATGGCAAAGAAGGTTTTACCTTAACCTTGCAAGCGCGTGAGCAACATATTCGTCGTTCTAAAGCGACTTCAAATATTTGTACTAACCAGGGTTTGTTAGTGACTGCTGCAACCATTTATATGTCATTAGTCGGGCCAGATGGTTTATCTAAAGTCGCTAAAGCCAGTCATACGAATACTGAAAACCTGGTTAAAAAACTTGAAGACACTGGTAACACTCGCCGTTTGTTTAATCGTCCATTTTTCCATGAATCAGTGATGCAGTTTGATTTGCAAACCGATGAACTGATGAAAGCTATGTCTGCCCGCAGTATTTTACCGGGCGTAATAATTAGTGATGATTATCCTGAACTCGGTAACGCCATACTAGTTTGTGCAACTGAAACAAAAACAGAAGCAGATATAGAGATGTATTCTGATCTGGTAGCGAAGATCACTAAAGATTTGCAGTCTGCCTAGTACCCAATTAAACCTAAGATGGTATAGAACATGTTAATTTTTGAACAATCCCGAACAGGTCGAGTCAATACTGCACAACAACCTGCGAATGTAAGCTCGGATATAAACACCGCGACGACAGATATTCCAGATGAATTTCTGCGTACTGATAAGCCACTACTGCCCGAAGTTTCTGAAATGCAGGCAGTGCGTCATTACACTAAGTTATCAACTAAAAACTTTTCGATTGATACCCATTTTTACCCGCTCGGATCTTGCACCATGAAATACAATCCGCGTGCCTGTAATACGTTAGCTATGTTACCGGGTTTTTTAAATCGTCATCCAGACAGCCCTGCAAACATGAGTCAGGGTTTTCTTGCATGTATGTATGACTTGCAAGAAATTTTAAAAGATGTCACTGGTATGAAAGAAGTATCGTTATCGCCTATGGCAGGCGCACAAGGTGAGTTTGCCGGTATCGCAATGATCCGTGCTTACCATGATGCTCAAAATGGCGGTAAAGGGGATCCGGAACGAACTGAAATTTTAGTCCCTGATGCGGCGCATGGAACAAATCCCGCAACGGCAACTATGTGTAATTTTAAAGTCCGTGAAATTCCAACCAACAGTGATGGTGATGTGGATATCGAAGCGTTGAAAGAAGCAGTAGGTCCACATACTGCAGGCATCATGTTAACTAATCCATCTACCCTGGGTGTATTTGAACGCCGCATTAAAGAAATTGCAGACATCGTACATAAAGCGGGTGGTTTACTATATTATGATGGTGCCAATCTGAATGCAATTTTAGGCAAAGTAAAACCGGGTGACATGGGTTTTGATGTGATTCACATGAATTTACATAAAACATTTTCAACGCCACATGGTGGCGGTGGTCCGGGTGCCGGTCCGGTTGGTGTAAGTGAACGTCTTATTCCTTTTTTACCTGTTCCAATGGTGACAAAAGTTGCAGATGAATATCATATCGTAACTGAAAAAAGTAATGCTTTAAGTATTGGCCGTTTATCTGCTTTTATGGGCAATGCCGGTGTATTGTTACGCGCTTATATTTATGCACGTTTGTTAGGTCGTGATGGTATGACTCGTGTTGCTGAGTATGCGACTTTAAATGCCAACTACATGATGAAAAAACTTGAGAAGGCCGGTTTTGAACTGGCTTTCCCTAATCGCAAAGCAACCCATGAATTTATTGTCACCTTGAAAAAACAGGCCAAGGAACACAATGTAAACGCAATGGACTTTGCTAAACGTTTACTTGATTATGGCTATCATGCGCCAACAACTTATTTTCCATTATTGGTGCCAGAATGTTTCCTCATTGAACCAACAGAAACAGAGACTCAGGATGAGTTAGATGGTTTTATTGCTGCTATGATAAAAATTCAAAAAGAAGCAGAAACAGATGCTGAAAAAGTCAAAGGAGCACCGTATACTTTACCTGTAAGGCGGTTGGACGATGTAAAGGCAGCAAAAGAACTGGATCTGACCTGGAAAGGATAAAATAATAATAATAAGGAGATTCTAATGGCAAAACCCGGAAAAAAAGGATTTAGCAGATTATTCGATGCTTTAGGCTATTCATGGTTAGGGTATAAAGCAGGGTTCAAAAATGAAGCCGCTTTTCGGGAAGAATTATTTGTAGGTATTATTTTATTACCTGTAGCGATAATTTTTTCTGAAAGCAATATTGAGCTGGCTTTGCTGCTGGGGAGTTTGTTTTTGGTGTTGATGGTTGAGTTATTGAACTCAGGTATTGAAGCTATTGTTGATCGTGTTAGCGATGAACATCATGAGTTATCAGGACGTGCAAAAGATTTAGGTGCGGCGGCTGTGATGACCTCTCTTATTAACGTCATTGTAATATGGGCAATTATTTTTGTGCCTAAAATTGGAAGTTGATATTTCAATTTAAAAACAGTTGTTAAATATAATTAAGAATAAACTATTCGGAGTTCATTATGTCAGCATTAATTTGCGGTTCATTTGCTTATGACACCATCATGGTGTTTCATGATAAATTTAAAAACCATATTCTTCCTGATCAAGTTCATATTTTAAATGTTTCTTTTTTAGTGCCTGAAATGCGCAGAGAGTTTGGTGGTTGCGCTGGCAACATCGCGTTTAATCTTAAGTTGTTAGGTGAAGAGCCGTTACCCATGGGTACTGTAGGCAAAGATTTTGCACCGTATGCCGAATGGATGGATAAGTTTGGTATCAGTCGTAAATATGTTGCTGAAGTTGAGATGTATACGGCACAAGCATTTATTACAACCGATGAAGATGATAATCAAATTACCGCGTTTCATCCTGGTGCAATGAGTTTGTCACATGAGAATAGCGTACTAAAAACGGAAGGTGTAAAAGTGGGTATTGTTGCACCAGATGGACGTGATGGTATGTTGCAACACGCAGAACACTTTGCTGAAGCAGGCATTCCTTTTATTTTTGATCCGGGTCAGGGGTTGCCTATGTTTGACGGTGACGACTTGCTGGATTTTGCCGAGAAAGCTACCTGGATTGCCCTAAATGATTATGAAGCGCAACTTTTTGAAGAGCGTACTGGCAAGTCCCCCAGTGAAATTGCAGAAATGGTTGATGCATTAATTATTACTCGTGGAGCTAAAGGTTCATATATTTATAGTAAAGGTCATCGACATGAAATTCCGGTTGCTAAAGTAAGTGGTCTCAATGATCCAACGGGTTGTGGAGATGCTTTCCGTGCAGGACTTATCTATGGTATTTTGAATGAACTCGATTGGGATACGACCGGGCGTATTGCCTCAGTAATGGGCGCAATTAAAATTGAATCACATGGCACGCAAAACCACGCCTTTACTATAGATGAATTTAAAGCACGCTATAAAGAAAATTTTGGAAGTAGCTTTTAATATTATAAAACCCGCAGATGTGGGTTTCTTTATGCATGAAGATAATACTTTTACTGAGTAATAAATGCAGGAAATTATATTATGAATCAATCTGTTAAGGCGGCACTCTTATCTGCACTTGTTTTCCCCGGAGTCGGCCAACTCACAATAGGTTATGAAAGACGAGGTTGGATCATCATTGCTGTAAACACATTGCTTTTTTCTTTAATAATGAGTGGTATTATACAAAAAGCATATGAGATTATTTCTGAAGTAGAAAAAAATGCAGCGCTAACAGGTATTGTTGATTTTGAAGAAATATTAAACATGACTTCGGGTATGGTTGATTTTTCAGATAATACATTTTTAAATTTAGCTTTGATTTTTTTTATATTGGGATGGCTTTTTTCTATCATTGATGCGTATCTATTAGGCAAGAAGTAACTGTTTTTTGCAGTCGATATTATCTTAATTATTAGGTGTAAACTTTGTGTTCTGTTTTTTAATAAAAACCTCGGTCAGTTTTCATGTCTACATTACCTGAATTACGTTTAAAGAAAAATGAAGATCGACGATTGCGTGCAGGTCATGCCTGGGTTTATAGCAATGAAGTCGATACCAAACAAACACCGTTAAAAGAATTTTCGGTTGGCCAATGGTGTCATGTTACTAATAGTCGTGGCCGGGTTTTAGGCACGGCTTACGTTAATCCGAATACCTTAATCTGCGCACGTTTGGTCAGCCGTTTTGAAAAGAAAACCCTAACATTAAAAATATTAGAGCAAAAGATTCAGCAAGCATTAAAACTCCGTGAAAAAGTTTTTTCTGTGCCATGTTATCGTTTGATTTTTGGTGAAAGCGATGCGTTGCCCGGTTTAGTTGTTGATCGTTACTATGATATTTTAGTTGTGCAGATTACCACTGCAGGTATGGATAATATTCAAAATGATATTATAGAAACTTTATCTGACGTTATTAATCCGGAAACTATTTTGTTACGTAATGACAGTAGCTCACGAGAACTTGAAGGGCTGGAGCTTTATAGTAAGATTGTTTTAGGTAGTCTGCCTGATCTTGTAGAGTTGGAAGAAAATAATACGCGTTTTGTTACTTCATTAGAGAAGGGGCAAAAGACCGGTTGGTTTTATGATCATCGTTTAAATCGCCAACGTATGCAGCAATATGTGAAAAACAAACGTGTGTTGGATGTTTTTAGTTATGTTGGTGGCTGGGGCGTACAGGCATTACAAGCGGGTGCAAAAGAAGTGACTTGCGTGGATAGCTCAGCATTTGCCCTGGATTTGGCACAACAAAGTGCGGCTTTAAATAATAAGGAAAAAAAGTTTTCTACTCTCGAAGGTGATGCATTTGAAGTACTTAAGTCACTTGCGGAAGAGGGTGAAAAATTTGATGTGGTTATTCTTGATCCGCCAGCATTTGTAAAACGGCGGAAAGATTTAAAAGAAGGTAGTCTTGCTTATCGCCGAGTGAATCGACTGGCGATGAACCTGATTAAGCATGAAGGTATTTTAGTTTCAGCATCATGTTCGTATCACCTTGGGCGAGAACAGTTGCTCAATGAAATACGACAGGCGTCTTACCTGGCGAATGCTGAGTGCCAGGTGCTGGAGCAAGGTCACCAGGGTCCTGATCATCCGGTCCATCCGGCGATGAAAGAAACCGATTATTTAAAATCATATATTTGTCACATAAAGCATGGAGCTAAAAAAGAATGATTGCTGAATTTGATCCCATCGCATTTTCAGTCTTTGGCTGGGGAATACACTGGTATGGTTTGATGTATGTCATGGCATTTCTCAGTGCATTCTTATTAGCCAGGTTGCAGACAAAGCGGCAGCATAAAGACTGGAACTATGAACAAATTGACGACTTGCTTTTTTTTGGTGGCATGGGAGTCATTTTGGGCGGGCGCATTGGCTACGTTCTGTTTTATTCTTTCCCTGATTTTATTAGTGATCCTTTAATGCTCTTTAAGGTATGGCAAGGTGGCATGTCTTTTCATGGTGGTTTATTAGGCGTAGCGGTCGCTATGGCTCTGTTTAATCGTAAGTATAATAAGGGCTTTTTTAATATTACAGATTTTGTTGTGCCACTCATCCCCTTAGGTCTTGGGTTTGGGCGCATAGGCAATTTTATTAATGGAGAACTATGGGGAAAAACAACCGATTTACCCTGGGGCATGATTTTTCCCTCGGCTGATAATTTACCTCGCCATCCCAATCCCCTGTATGAGGCAATTCTTGAAGGGTTAGTTCTGTTTATTATCTTGTGGTGGTTCAGTGCAAAACCACGGGCACGCATGGCGACAACCGCACTGTTTTGTATCGGCTATGGCAGTTTTAGATTCATGGTTGAATTTGTACGGGTGCCGGATGCTCATCTTGGTTACATCGCCTGGGATTGGTTGACTATGGGACAAATCT
Source organism: Gammaproteobacteria bacterium (assembly GCA_030617815.1). Lineage (GTDB taxonomy): Bacteria > Pseudomonadota > Gammaproteobacteria > UBA6429 > Thiohalophilaceae > JAGLTQ01. The sequence goes on along the minus strand of JAUWUS010000032.1, from coordinate 784 downwards.
TAACTTTGCCACTGATTATTACGGGACTGGTTTTAATCTGGCTGATACGAAAAGAATCTCGCAACTGAACAGCTTAGGTTATAATGGAGCTTGCAAAATAAGGGTTTAAAAGGGGACGTTTGTGAAGCAGTATCTGGAACTAATGCGCCATGTCAGAGACAACGGAATAACAAAAGAAGATCGTACCGGTACGGGTACAAAAAGTGTTTTTGGTTATCAAATGCGCTTTGATTTGGCAGACGGTTTTCCCGTTGTGACCACAAAAAAACTCCATCTTCGTTCGATTATTCATGAGCTTCTCTGGTTCCTGAAAGGGGATACCAATATTCAATATTTGAAAGATAATAAAGTGAGAATCTGGGATGAATGGGCAGATGATGAAGGCAACCTTGGCCCTGTTTATGGTTCCCAATGGCGTTCATGGCCAACGGCAGATGGACGTCATATTGATCAGATTACCCAGGTCGTTGAACAAATTAAAAACAACCCGGATTCGCGTCGTTTAATTGTCAGTGCGTGGAACGTTGGTGAAATTGAAAATATGGCTTTACCGCCATGCCATGCTTTTTTTCAGTTTTATGTTGCAGATGGAAAACTCTCTTGCCAGTTATATCAGCGTAGCGCCGATATTTTTCTTGGCGTCCCATTTAATATTGCTTCTTATGCTTTGCTTACTATGATGATTGCACAGGTGTGTGATTTAGGCGTAGGGGACTTTGTCCATACTTTAGGTGATGCTCATTTATACTCGAATCATATGGAACAAACAGCGTTACAACTAAGT
>JAUWUS010000017.1 GCA_030617815.1 Gammaproteobacteria bacterium | reverse complement strand
GTGAAAGTAAAGCCCAGCAAAAAAACATTAAAAAGCCAATATGCAGAGAAGAGAGTTTTAACTCTGTTTTTCCTGAAAAAAACCGGATTGAATAAGTCAGTAATAATAAGCAAGTAACTATTGCGATTAATATATGGCGTGGGGTTGAAGCCGTCTCGAATATTTGGCGAGTATAAATAACAGGAAGCAGTAGAAAAAATACAGCAAAAATAGCGGTATGTGCAGAAGTGAGGTAGCGGTTTATATTTATAATGGAGTCGTTATTTTGCTTATTCAAATTTAGAAATTATAGTGGCTATTGTGCCTTAATAGTAACCGTTTCATTAAAAGTACTGGTGCCTGCTTGATTACCTGTCGCTGTCGCTGTCCACCCATCTACATTCGTTACCACATAATTAAAATTAACCTGTCCATTATCCCCGTTTGTTGCATTCCACAAGCCTTGGCTCGTTGATGCTACTAGTGCGGTGTTAGCACCAAAAAAATAGCTATTATTTTCCAGGAAGTTCTCTTCTTGTGCCAAACGGAGGGCGGCAAGGTTGTTCCTGGCTTCGGTCATTTTAGCGGTCAAGATGTAGCCGTTATAGGCTGGAATGGCGATAGAAGCGACTACACTAAGAATAGCTAAGGTAATCAACATTTCAATAAGGGTGAAGCCATTCTTTAAGTTTGGGCTAATCATAATTATTCCCTGATATGTTACAAGTTGGTAATTTATTTATAATTCAGTATAACAATAAATTCAGGGAACGTTTAAAAACGCTCCCTGAAAAATACTAAATTAATATCTAATTATTCAACGTCAACCCTTACGCCTGAATTCTCATAAACTGTAACCCAAGCAAGGTTGCCTGTACCACCAGTTACAAGTGTTACACCTGTACCAACAGAGATCGTAACTTCAGTATCGGTACCCGGGGTAATTGTGGCATCACCACTTGTGGTGTTAATTGCAACTTGTCCTTCAGTAGCTGTCGTAGCAGCAGCAACATACGCCGCAGCATTATTGAAGGGGCTTAATTTCCCACCTGCATTTAATTGAACAACTAATGAGCCAGACGCTGCACCGCCTGCTGCAAGTTTGGCCACTTCATTTTTAGCTAAACGGAATGCTGCATCCGCGTTAGTGTGAGCAGCATTGATTTTAGCGGATGTAATATAGCCGTTGTAAGCAGGAATCGCGATAGCTGCCAGAATACCGATAATCGCGATAACGATCATCAGTTCGATAAGGGTAAAACCTTGTTGGATTTTTTTCATGATGTTCTCCGGTCGAAAAGTTAATTTATTGTAGTAGCCTGTTCTGTTTATTCGTTCTGCTTGTTTTTAATGCAGCTTGTGTGCCAAGTCACAGTAAAAGTTATCGGTTAACCCCATATAATCTTTAATTATTTTCAATAATGGCTTAAATTTTATTTAAAATCATGGCCTTAGTGTGAATCAGTGCACATTTTTTGTTTTGGAATATCGCTTAATAGACTAAAATTCAGTTTGTATCATGAAATGAAGGCCGGTTAAATGTGACCAAAATGGTCACTATATGACAAAATCTTTATTCATATACCGTGAATTCCGCATTCATTTTGTAACATGGCTTAAGGTATAATGTTTCGAGTTATATGTTGTAAGTCTTTAAAATAACGCTAAAATTAGAAGTCAATTTACTTCGTCTGGTAATTAAGAACATTAATATATATTAATATTTTGTATGAATAAAACACAAATAACAACATATTGGCAGGCAATGCCCTGGGGTGAGATTAAACTTAAAGTAAATAAGCATTTACCAAAGTTTGTTTTTATTGTGCTTGTTTTATTAATAGCACAAACGTTTGCTGAGTTGACCTGGTCATTTTTTGCTTCAGCACAGGAGACGGTATCAAAAAAGAGTAAAAATCAGGTTGCGCGTGTTAAAACGGTAGCAGCAGGCGCTTCATTGAAAGAGGTGGCTTCATACCATCTATTTGGCAATGCGAAGAATCAAACCGTAGTACAACAAAAAATAATTGATGCGCCTGAAACACGTTTACGCCTGGATTTGAAAGGTGTATTTGCTTCTACAAATGCGCGTGAAGCGTTAGCCATTATTTCGACTAGTAAAGGAAAGGATAAAACGTACCATATTGGTGACAAAGTGACGGGTGGGGCAGCATTACATGCGGTTTATGCGGATCGTGTCATTTTAAAACGAAACGGTAAGTTAGAGACGTTGCGTTTGCCTAAGGCTAAAGTGGATAGTAAAGCTTTTTATCGTTCCAGTTCGACTAAAGTTAAACCGTTAAACATGGGCAAACCAGCGATTATACAATCTGGTCAAATGCAGGCTCAGCAGCTACGAAAAATGCGGGATACCTTATTAAAGGATCCTGCAAAAATCTGGCAGCAGGTGCGGATTAACCCAGTAATGAAAAACGGTAAGATTAAGGGTTACACCCTGGCGCATAATGACCAGGGGTTAATGAAAATGTTGAATATCAGAAATACGGATATTATAACGGGGATAAATGGTCAGCCTTTAAGTGATCCGGCGACATTGTATGGTTTGATGAGTAGTTTATCGGATCAACAATCTCTGGAATTGACCATTGAACGAAGTGGTCAGCAGCAGACTATCCAGCTTAATTTTTAATTAGGTTGTAGTGAGGGGCTTTAGCATAATTTTAGTGTAAGATTATTGACTGTTTTAACATAATTGAAAGTAAGTGTATTACTAATGCAGGTGTAGGAAAATATGGAACAGGATGTGAAACTAAATTTTAAACAACCATGGCTGTTTTTTATTGCCTGTTTTTTGCTTGTCTTTGTTTTTCTTTCATTGCCTGCGAGTGCGGCTAATAACTTAAAAAAGCCTTCTGCAACAACTAAAGTCACGCTTAATTTTAATGCAACAGATATTAATGCGGTTATATCCGCTGTTTCTGAGATGACCGGACGTAATTTTATTGTTGATCCACGTGTTAAAGGTAAAGTCACTGTTATTTCACATCGGGCATTAAATTCATCAGAGATTTACCAGGTTTTTCTTTCTGTATTAAAAGTACATGGTTTTGCGGCTATTCCCGGTAAAAATGTTATTAAGATTGTGCCCGAGGTGAATGCTAAGCAAGATGCGATTAGTACCGGCAGAGGTTCCATTCCATTGAGCGATGAATTTATTACCCAGGTTCTGGAAATTAAAAACGTTGATGCGGCACAGCTGGTTCCTATTTTGCGACCGCTAGTTCCTCAGCGCGGGCATTTAGCTGCTTACCCCGGATCAAATGTTTTGGTTATTTCAGACTCAGGGGCAAACATTAGACGTTTAAAGAAAATTATTAGAAGCATTGATCAGGCAACCGGTGATGAGATTGAAGTGCTTGCATTACAACATGCCTCAGCAAGTGAAATTGTGAGAATTATCCAGCAACTTGAGTCTAAAGATCCGAAGAAAAAGAAAAGTAACGTGATTGCAGACGACAGAACCAATAGCATTTTATTGGGTGGCAACAAAGCATCACGATTAAGAACTAAAGCATTGATTGCACATTTAGATACCCCGGTTGATGAGGGTGGTGCAACTCAAGTGGTGTATTTACGTAACGCGGTAGCAAAAGATCTGGTATCGGTACTAACGGGTGTAAGTAAAAGCATCGGTGTTGCAAAAGGTAAAAAGGGTGGGGCAGCAAGAGCCGCGACTATTAGTATTCAGGCCGATGAAAACACGAATTCATTAGTCATTACTGCGCCTCCCGATGTTTTTCGATCGCTGCGTTCAGTGATTCGTCGTCTTGATGTGCGCAGGGCACAAGTATTGGTTGAAGCGGTGATTGCAGAAGTGTCAACAAATTCAGCTGAAGAATTTGGTATTCAGTGGGCAGCGGGTTCAAGGAAACATGGTGTTGGGGCTGTGGTGAATTTCAGTGTAGGCGGCGCTATTACCGGTTTGTTGAGTTCACCACCTACTATACTAAATGGTTTAAGTTTTATTGCGGGAGATCCAAATGATCCAAACAACCCGATTGGCGCTTTGGTACGCGCATTAAATTCTGACGACAAATCAAATATTCTTTCAACCCCGTCGTTATTGACCCTGGATAACGAAGAAGCTGAGATTGTTGTCGGGCAAAATGTGCCTTTTGTTACCGGTTCTTTTTCAAGTACGGGTGATGGTAGTTCAGCAACGAACCCATTTCAAACCGTTCAGCGTGAAGATGTCGGTCTGACGTTAAGAATCACACCACAGATAAATGAAGGTAATGCAATTAAACTTAAAGTTGAACAGGAAGTTTCTACTGTTGCACCCAAAGCTGATGCTGTAGATATCATCACTAATAAACGTTCCATTAGAACGAATGTTGTGGTGGATGACGGGCAAATGATTGTCCTGGGTGGATTGATTGAGGAACAACTCAGTGAAATTGAACAGAGTGTTCCGGTTTTAGGTGATATTCCTTTATTAGGCTGGTTTTTTCGTTATAGCAAAGCAGAAACGGTTAAAAAGAACTTAATGGTATTTATACAACCGACAATTTTGAAAGATGCGGCCATTACTGCAATACATACCGGTGGCAAATATAATTTCATTCGTGCTAAACAATTAAAATTGCGTGAAGATGGTTTTCGTCTGGCAGATGAAGAGGAATCCCCCTTATTGGCGGAGAATAAACAATTTATGACTTTGCCTCGGCCTTATGACGAAACAGTGCAATTAGAAGGCGGAAACAATAAATCATCCGTGACAGCAGTACCCCCGACTATGATGGAGCAGGTTAATGACAAGCAGTCAAAATCAACCGATGGTGGCATCCAGTAATTTAGAAATCACCAGTTCCTCTGAGGTGGGTAATTTACCTTTTGCCTTTGCGCGCCGTCATGGTGTTATGGTTAAGGAAAGTGATGCTAATACCCTTTCGCTTATTTGCCGCAAAACACTCACGCCTGCTGTTCTTCTGGAAATTCAGCGTCATTTTCAAAAAATACCTAAGATACAGATTGCTGAAGATGGGACCTTTGATACTTTGTTGCAGCAAAGTTATGAAATGCAGTCGCAACAAACAGGCATGGAATCATTCGATGATGAGCTTGATTTATCCGGTGTTGCCGAAGCGCTGCCTGAACCAGAAGATTTACTTGAAGCGGAAGATGATGCTCCTATTATTCGTTTGATCAACGCACTACTTGCGCGCGCAGTAAAACAAAATGCCTCTGATATTCACATTGAACCGTTTGAAAATCGTTTATTAATACGTTTACGGGTTGATGGTATTTTACAGGAGGTGATGCAACCACCCAGAGCCCTGGCACCACTCATTGCTTCTCGTATTAAAGTCATGGCTAAACTTGATATTGCAGAAAAACGCTTGCCACAGGATGGTCGTATTTCATTGCGCATTGCCGGACGTGCAGTGGATGTGCGTGTTTCAACGATGCCTTCTGGTCATGGTGAACGTGTGGTTATGCGTATTTTAGATAAACAAGCGGGTCGCCTGGATTTACAAAATCTGGGTATGGATGAGAAGACCTTAAAGCGCATGGATCAATTAGTGCGGCGGCCTCATGGTATTGTTTTGGTAACCGGACCAACAGGATCAGGTAAAACGACGACGTTGTATGCAGCTCTTGGCCGGGTAAATAATACGGATAAAAATATTGTGACCATAGAAGATCCGATTGAATATTATATAGACGGCATTGGCCAGACTCAGGTTAATACCAAAGTTGATATGACGTTTGCCCGTGGTTTACGTGCTATTTTACGTCAGGATCCTGATGTGGTGATGGTGGGTGAAATTCGCGACCTGGAGACAGTACAAATTGCAGTGCAAGCGAGTTTAACCGGTCATATGGTTTTCTCTACTTTGCATACGAATACCGCGGTGGGTGCGATCACACGTTTACGTGATATGGGTGTTGAACCTTTTTTACTTTCATCCAGTCTGATTGGTGTATTAGCACAACGTCTAGTGCGTTTGTTATGTACTGAATGTCGAACGCCTTATCAACCGGATGCCAGTGAGTGTAAATTATTGGGTATATCTGAAAGCAATCCCCTGACTTTATATTTACCGAATGGTTGTGATAAATGTAATCAAACAGGTTATGAAGGGCGTACCGGTATTTATGAGTTAATTGAAGTGGACGATGAATTAAAAGCATTGATTCATGATGGTAGTGCTGAACATGAGCTGGAACAGTATGTTCGAAAACATTCTCCCAGTATTCGAGCTGATGGTATTCGTCGAATTCTTGTGGGTGAAACGTCGCTGGAAGAAGTGTTGCGCGTTACTCGTGAAGATTAAGGTGATTAACAATGAGTGCTTTTGAATATACCGCTCTTGATCAAAACGGCCGTGAAAAAAAAGGTGTTGTCGATGGTGATTCTGCACGCTTGATTAGACAACAGTTACGCGAACAAAAGCTTGTACCGCTGACAGTCACTGAAATTAAAAAACAAATAAATAACGAAAAAAATAAAGTCCTGATTTTCGAACAACGTATTAATACCACCGAACTGGCATTAATGACCCGACAACTTGCCACTTTATCCCGATCAGGTATACCGCTGGATGAAGCAACGGCAACGGTCGCGCGTCAAAGTATAAAACCTAAAGTAAAAAAACTTTTACTAGGTGTTCGAGCAAAAATACTCGAAGGTCACACACTTGCTGATGGTTTACGAGATTACCCGCATATTTTCTCTGAAATGTATTGTGCCACCGTTGCAGCAGGTGAGCAGTCAGGACATTTAGATGTGGTGTTGGAACGTTTAGCTGATTACACCGAACAGCGCCAGCAATTGCAACAACGTTTAAAGCTGGCGCTTGTTTATCCTGTGATATTAACCGTGATGTCTATTCTTGTTGTTAGCGGTTTATTAGCTTATGTTGTGCCTGAGGTGGTTAAGGTCTTTTCAGATACAGGGCAGCAACTTCCCTTTTTGACTATTGCACTTATCGCAACAAGTGAATTTATGCAGGCGTGGTTTATTTATATACTCCTGGCCATGATCATAGGCTTTGGTATTTTTAAAAAGTTAGTACGACAACCTGTTTTTAAAAAACGTTATCACCAGTTTTTATTAAAATTGCCAATACTGGGCAAACTGGTTTTGGGCGCAAACTCAGCTCAATTTTCACGAACGTTAAGTATTCTTGCCGCAAGTGGTATTCCTGTGCTTGATGCAATGCGCATATCCATACAGGTTATGGATAATCTACCAATGCGTGAGGCAGTGGATGTGGCGGCACAAAAGGTGAGTGAAGGCAGCAGTTTATCCTTAACACTTGAGCAAAGTGGTTATTTTAATCCTATGTTAATAAATTTAATTGCCAGTGGTGAAGCCACCGGGCAGCTTGAACAAATGCTTGATCGCGCGGCAACGAATCAGGAAAGAGAGCTGGAAACAACCAGAGGATTATTAATGGGAGTGTTAGAGCCTTTAGTGATTGTTGTGATGGGCGTTGTAGTCTTGATTATTGTACTGGCCATTTTATTACCGGTGCTTGATCTTAATCAGCTGGTTAAGTAACGACTGGTTAAATAACTACGGATTAAATAAATGCAGCATAATTTAACTCAATACAATAAAAAAAAAGGTTTTACCTTAATTGAACTGTTAGTTGTTGTTGTTTTATCAGGTATCGTTACCAGTTTGGCTGTTTTGTCGATGGGATCATCAGGCATTGAGCGGGAAATGCAAGAAGAAGCTAAACGTTTGCACGCATTAATCAAGCTGGTGCGAGAAGAAGCCATTATTCAAGCGAAAGAAATCGCAATGGAAATAAATAAACAGGAATATTTATTTCTTGAATATAAAGATAAAAAGTGGATTCCGTTAACAAGTAAAATATTTCATGCTCGCTCAATAAAAGATGCATTGGAATTCAGAGTGGAGACTGAAACGAAGGAAAAATTATTTACAGATAAAGAATCAGATTCATTACGATTGTATTTTTTATCAAGCGGGGAACAAACACCCTTTCAAATGAGAATGAGTGTAAAGAATAACCCTCATCCGTATTATCAGTTGACCGGTTCTTTTAATGGCAAATTAAAACTTGAATATATTAACGAATAATAAAAGCTGATGAAATCACACCCAGGTAAATATAGTTATAAACAAAAAGCATTTACTTTGTTAGAAGTGCTGGTTGCATTTGCTGTTCTTACTATGGGACTAGCCACTATTATTAAAGTTGCAGGAAGTCAGGCATTACAACTGGCATACCTGAAAGATAAAACCATTGCTTTATGGGTGGCAAATAATAAAGTGAATGAAATTCAGTTAGCGGATTGGCCGGGCACCGGAACTTCAAGCGGACATGAATTTATGGCTGATGAGGAGTGGCGCTGGAAATTAAAGGTGTCAAATACAGCAGATAAGGATCTTCGTCGACTGGAAGTTGAAGTAAATCGGGTAAACGAAAAAGGTGAGCCGGTGGTACGATTTATTGCTTTTACCGGGAAAAGAACTAAAAAAAATACAGCGCCGTGACGTATGATTAAAATAGTTAAAAACAATAAATATGTTCATTTAAAACGAGGCTTTACTTTATTGGAGTTACTCGTTGCCTTGTCGATATTTAGTGTGTTGTCGGTTATGGCATATGGTGGTTTGCAATCGGTCATAACAAAAAAAAATTCAACTGAACAAGCAGCAGATCGAATTGCTGAATTACAGTTAGCGATGATGCGTATAAGCACCGATTTACGTCAAACGATAGATCGAAAAATAAGAGATGAATATGGTGATTTATTACCCGCCATGCAATCAAGCCAGGATGGTGATGCAACTATGGCGTGGACGCGGGCAGGGTATCGCAACCCGGCGCATTTAAAGCGTAGCCATGTGCAACGTGTTGCTTATAAATTAGAACAACAGAAACTGATTCGCATTACCTGGCCGGTTCTTGATCGGGCTCAGGATACCGAAGCAATGGAAACTGAAGTTTTAGTAAATATTGAATCAATTGAATGGCGTTTTTTAAATGGTGAGGATGAGTGGGTTTCAGACTGGCCAGAAGCAGGAACAAACACCGGACTATTTCCTTTACCCAAAGCGGTTGAGTTTAGCTTAGAACTTCAGGACTGGGGAAAAATCCGACGTTTAATTTTATTGGCAAATAACACATGAAGCTGAATATAAAACATCAGGAAAAAGGTGTGGCATTAATCACGGTTATGTTGATTCTTGCATTAGCCACTATTCTTGCCGTATCGATGTCCTCCAGACAACAACTGGATATTCATCGCAGTGCTAATGTGTTTAATTTTGAACAAGCCTATCAGTATGAGTTAGGTGCTGAGTCATGGGCGAAACAAATTCTTATTCGTGATCAAAAAGATAACGAAATAGACAGTTTTGAGGATGACTGGGCGACGGTGTTACCACTTTTACCGATTGAAGGTGGTCAAATGAGTGGTCAGATAGAAGATTTACAGTCTCGCTTTAATATTAATAATCTTGTTCAGGATGGTAAACCACAGAAACTTTATATTGATCGTTTTAAACGTTTATTACGTAATCTGGATTTGAACGAAGATATGTCAGCAGTTATTGTTGACTGGATAGATTCTAATGAACAAATCGGATTTTCGGGTGCAGAAGATAGTGAATATTTGAATTTATCTCCTGCATATCGCGCTGCAAATCAGGCGATGAGTGATGTAAGTGAGTTATTATTAATAAAAGATGTTGATTTTGAGAGTTATGAGAAATTACGACCGTTTGTTTGTGTGTTAAAATCAAATACGGCGATTAATGTTAATACCGCATCAGCTGAGGTATTAAGCAGCATAGTAAAAGATATTACACTTGAAGATGCGCAGAGTCTGGTTGAAGACCGAAATAAAGAAATATATAAAAAATTAGAAAATTTTCTTCAACATCCGTTATTAAAACAAAAAAAAGTAAACAATGAAGGTTTAAGTGTGAGCAGTAATTATTTTAAATTAAATTCAACAGTGCAAATAGAAAGAATATCTGTCGAATATACAACGGTTCTTAATCGTGAAAGTAGCGGAAGCGTTAGAGTTTTAAAGCGTAGCCGAGGTATTTTATGAACTCCAGTTTTTATCTTTTTTTACCTGGGCGAGGTGATGAATCAACAGAGCTTAATTCTGTTGAATTAAGCTGGGTTTATGAAAGTGAAAACGGTGAATTAAAGTTAGCACAAGGTTTGCTTGGTGATGCTGCTGTGGCATCAGCACAATATCATATTACGGTTGTGTTACCGGGTGAAGATGTTTTATTTTTAAAAGCAGAAATTCCCGGGAAAAATATTCAACATGTCCGGCAAGCCGTGCCTTATGCGCTTGAAGATAGTGTTGTTGATGATGTTGATGAACTTTATTTTGCAGTAAGTAAATCTAACGATGCTCAATCTGATAATCAATATAATGTTGCAGTGATTAACAAACGCTATTTTGAATCTGTTATTCAGCAACTTGAAAATGCAGGTATTTATGCGGATGCGATGGTTGCTGATTACTTATTACTGGCAGAAAAACACACTTTATTTTCTATTGGGAAAAGGGTGTTTTTTAATGGCGAAAATATAAAGTTTGCAGCTTCTACAGAGACCGTTATTGAGGCTAAAGTTAATCTGGATGATGGTTTAGCTGAAAACGAAACAATTAAGTTAATTTACTGCGGTAAAGAAACTGATGAAAATAGTACGCTGGATAAATTAACAAAAAATGTTAATTTGGATAAAGAATTTTGTTCTGTCCAGCCACTTTTATGTCTAATTAAAAATAGCTCAAAAGAAAATGCTGTAAATCTTTTGCAAGGTTTATATAAGAAAAAGAAAAACTGGTCACAAGCAACTAAAACATGGTTGCCCGTTGCGATTCTGTTTTTAATCTGGCTAAGCGTGCAGGGTGGTTTGTTTATTGTAGATTATTTTAGCTTGAGCAAACAAAATAAGATATTAAATGCTGAAATAACAAAAATATATAAAAGTACATTTCCTAAATCACGGCGTATCATTAATGCCAGAACGCAAATGCAATCTGAATTAGAGAGTTTAAAAAAACGTAGAGGGCAAAGCGGTCGGAGCTTTACTGAAATGTTATCAGGCAGCGCGAGTATTTTTTCCCGAACGAAAGGCTTAAAAATTAAATCGTTACGCTATTATGATGGTCGCATTAATATTGAATTACATATTGCAAGTTTGCAGGCACTGGATAAATTGAAAGGTCAATTAAACAAAGAAAAAGGTTATCAGGTTGAAATTCAGAATGCATCATCAGGAAAAGAAACAGTGACTGCGCGGATACAAATTATTGGAGCCGAGTTATGAAAGACTGGTTTTTAAGCTTAACTCAGCGTGAACGTACTATGGTTCAAGTAGCAGCTTCTGTCGTTGTTATATTTGTATTTTATTTGTTCGTTGTACAACCCGTAAGCACTAATTACAAAAAAAATAAAAAAAATGTTGCAGAAGCAACACAAACACTTGAGTGGATGCATGCTGCTGCACGCGAAGTTAAACAATTACGTGGTGGACGTTTGTTACCGGAACAACCACAAGGGAAACAATTTATTCTGAGTATGGTCGATAGCAGCGTACGAAAAGCGGGCCTGGCCGGGGTCATGAAACGAGTGCAACCGGAAGGTGATTCTGGTGTTAGAGTCTGGTTTGAGGATGCGGCCTTTGATGAATTAATTAAGTGGCTGGCAACGATAGAATCTAAACATGGTTTGCTAGTTAATGAGATTAATATTGAAAAAACAGAATCAACAGGTTTGGTTAATGTGCGGGTGTTTTTAGATTCATAATGAAAATTAATTATTCTTTGCCTGATTTTTCTTATAACAAGAAAAATATGAAAATTATTTTAATCGTTATTGCTTTATATTTATTTTTTTTAATAACCACCTTACCTGCAACTGTTGCTTTAGCGGCTATTAATTTGCCAAAAAATATAACGTTATCATCAATCTCTGGCACAATCTGGTCGGGTAATGCAAGACAACTTCATGTTTCAGGTGTTGCGCTTGGTTCAGTAAACTGGGAATTACATCCGTTAAATTTAATAATAGGTGAGCTATCAGCGGATGTGTCTATTATTAATGATGAACAATATATTAATACACAACTTAATCTTTCTTCTTCGGGTAGAATAGAACTGGAAGAAACACGTTTTTTGATTGATCTATCTTCATTACAACCATTAACTTATGGTATGCCTTTTTCGTACGCTGGAAAAGTTTCTGGTTATTTTCCAGTTTCATTTTTCCAAAAAAATAACTATGTTGGCATAAATGGGAAATTATCTTTAAACGATATACTAATGATTTCACCACAACGTCAATCCTTTGGTGATTTTGTTATTGATTTTCGAGCTGAAAAAGAGGGCGCCACATCGGGTAAAATAAAAGACAGTGGCGGACTATTAAATGCCACTGGGCAACTAACCTTAAATAAAGATGGCCAGCTTAATCTTTCCATGAAGTTAGCTGCACGTAAAACAGGCGGTTCACTGGAAAAAATGCTTTCATTTTTAGGCAAAAAAGATGTTGGTGGTCGTGTTACTTTTAACAGTAACTTTAAAATCTGGTAAGAATGTTTTTTTATTATTCCATTCCTAATTTCTTAATTCTGTAACGCAAAGCACGAAATGAAATTCCGAGTAACTTTGCAGCAGCTGTTTTATTGTATTTTGTTTTTTCTAAAGCTTGCTGAATAACTTCTTTTTCTTTTTGTATTAACATTGGATCAAGCAACGTTGTATTTAAAGAAAGCTCATCATCAATTGAGTTTTCTTTGCTACTGGCATCGGGTAGCTGAAGATCATTTTGGGTTATTACCTGGTTTTCATGTAAGGTCATTGCGCGTTCGAGAATATTTTCTAACTCTCGTACATTACCCGGGAATGAATATTCATTTAGTGCTTTTAAACTGTCTTTATCAAGTTTGGGTGTTTCTGTTTGCCATTCATCTGCAATTTTTTGTAATAAGTGTTTAGCTAAAATCGGAATATCTTCCGTATGCTCTCGTAAATTCGGCACTTCGAGTTCAATAACATTAATTCGATAATAAAGATCCTGACGAAATTCTGCTTTGTCAGTAAGTTCAGCCAGGTTTTTATGGGTTGCGCTTAAAATACGAACATTTACGGAAATTTCCTGCTGACTACCGATTGGCCGAATGGCTTTTTCCTGTATTGCGCGTAAAAGTTTTACTTGCATAGCAAGTGGCAAATCAGCAACTTCATCTAAAAATAAAGTCCCGCCATCAGCTGCTTGAAACAAGCCTTGTTTATCTGTGGTTGCGCCGGTAAAGCTGCCTTTTTTATGGCCAAAAAATTCACTTTCCATTAATTCAGAAGGGATAGCACCGCAGTTAACGGGTACAAAGTTTTTATCTGCGCGGGGGCCTTGTTCGTGAATAAGTTTAGCAACAAGTTCCTTACCCACTCCGGACTCGCCATGAATATAAACCGGAGCCTGGCTTCGAGCGAGTTTTTGTATTTTTTTCCGGGTTTCTTTTATCGCTGCTGATTTACCCAATAATCCGTATTGTTCGTTTTGATCTTCAATGGTTTCTTCAGTTTTTGTATCTGAGAGTTTAAGTGCTGTTTTTACCAGGTTGCGCAGAACATTAAGATCAACTGGTTTGGAAATAAAATCAAAAGCACCCGATTTTAATGCTTCAATCGCATATTCCATGTTGCCATGCGCGGTGATCATTGCTACTGGTAAGCTGGAAATATTTTCCTGAATGTATTTGATTAACTCAATTCCGTTGCCATCGGGCAAGCGCATATCGGTTAAGCATAGGTCAAAGTGATGCTGGTTTAACAAATCTTTAGCCTGAGTTATATTTTCTGCGCTATAGGTTTTAATATTCATGCGTGAAAGGGTGATATCGAGTAATTCACGAATATCAGGTTCATCATCAACAATTAGGGCAATATGCTTTTTTTGATTCATTATTTTAATGCATTTGTCTGCGTGGGTCAGAGAAGGTTAACCGGAAACAACTTCCCTTAGCCCCACTGTGTAAAAGAGTTAAATGTGCCTGATTACATTCTGCCAACTCGCGTGAAATATACAAGCCTAATCCGGTTCCAGTTTCAGAAGTTGTATAAAAAGGTTCAAAAATATGTGCGGCGGTTTCTTCATCTATGCCAGTGCCATGATCAATAATGTCGAGATAGGGACGGTTGTTATTTTTTGAGATACCAGCATGAAATTCAATTTTAAATTTTTCGTTATTTTTCGGATCATCCACGGTATGGCGTAAACCATTTTCACATAAATTCGTTAATATTTGTTGTAAATGGCTGGGGTCAAAACGTACTTGTATATTATCCTGTTGTACTTTAATAAGAAAATTATTTCGTTGTGTTTGATTGCCGGTCATAAAATCTTTAAGGAAATTTTCAAGGTAGTTATTAAGCTCTACTAATTTTGGATAACTTTGATTGCCCCGGCCAAGTTGCATCACATTTTCCACAATAGTGTTCACACGTTTGGAATGATCAGCAATAATCTGCGTGAGTCGAAAATCAGCATCATCCATATTAGGTGATTCTGCAAGTAACTGCCCGGCATGGCTGATTGCGCCAAGTGGATTACGGATTTCATGTGCGATACTGGCCGTTAATCGACCTAAAGCAGCAAGTTGTAATTGCTGTGCTTCACGAGACATTGCAGAAGCATCTTCAAGAAAAATTAGCGTAGCGGGATTTTCTTCCTGACTGAGTTGAGCAAAACGTGGCAATAAACTGGGGTATTCCGGTGACAGCTGTAATGGTGATGATACGACTTCATTGGCATTTTGCCAGTTTCTGTAACTCGTATTTAATTCTGTATTTAATGCAGACAAATACGGATTGTTCACGACAGAGGGCATGCCCAACATATGCCAGGCAGATTCATTAATGAGTCGTAATTGATTATATTGATCGATGACCATAATGCCGGTTTGCATACGCTGGATTATATGTTCTGTTAATTGCGACATGTTTGCCAGATCAACACCGCGCTTAAGTGCAAGTGCTTCACTTTCACGGATATATCGGGCAACAAAATGAGTAATGATGGCGGTGGTGAAAAATGTTACGCCTAAAATGCCTGCTTGTAACATGTTACTAGCTAAACTGGAGCCTTCGAGCGTGTTATAAAACGCTTCAAACAACATAGCAAGGCTAGCGATTGAGGCAAATAAAAGCGAATGGCGGCCGCGAATAACAATAGTGCCACCCGCTATGGAAATAATAATGAGTGTACCTAAGCCACTTTGTACGCCACCACTCGCGTGCATAATTAAGATAATGAAAATGATATCACTAAAAATTTGAATATGGATTTGTAGATTAAAGTCAGGTGACCGCAAGCGAATCATTATGCTGAAAATTAAGGCGGAAATAAGGTAACTACCACTGGCGCCATAAAACAGAGAACTGTTATGTGATGCTAATTGTGGAAATGGATTTCCGACAAAGTAGAGAATGACAAATAAACCTGAAATGAGTAAACGGAACAGGTTAAGAAAGTTAAGCGGCCCCCATGTATAAGCTGCGTCATCAAGAAATGGCGGGTTAAATCCAGATTGTTTCGCAAAAAAATTAAACATTTAGTTAGTCTGATTTTCTATCAAGATGATTTTGGCTGCAGTAAAATTTTCCATCCCGTTGCAATGCTTCATCTTCAGGTACATGTAATTGACAGATTTCGCACTGAACCATTTTCTTTTGTTTGTCTTGTTGTTGGGATGTGAGTTGATTTTTATTGGCAGCCCAGCGCTTAAATATCTGGAATACTAAATAGATAATCAAAGCAATGACAATCAGGCGAATAAGGTTCATAGTTAATTCATCTTTATATAGTTAGTGATATCTTTATAGTAACGATAGATTTTGCTGCTGGCGATATTTTTTACCAATAATTTCACTACAATTTTGTTTGATAATATAAAATAGGGGTGTTTTTTGCTAAAAGTTGTTCTAATACCGGTAGTAGCTTATATTTCGCTTTAATTTTTAACGCAGTTGACTGTTTTGAGCACATCAAGTTTGAATACATTAAATAAACCCTCAGACTCCAGAACGACTTTGCGCATTGCGATTGCGCAGATTAATTTATTGGTTGGCGATATAGAAGGGAATGCCGGGCGCATTTTTGAATGGATTCAGCGTGCTCGCGATGAAATGCAAGCTGATGTTATTGTTTTCCCTGAGCTTGCATTAACGGGGTATCCTCCCGAAGATTTATTGCTTCGTCCGGGAATGTTTGAACGTGTTAGTGGCGCACTACAGCAGCTTACACAAGAAATTAATGGTATTACAGTATTACTTGGTTACCCTGAGAAAACAGATAAAGGTGCTTATAACGCAGTTGCGGTTCTTGAAAATGGCGTTTGTACCACTATTGCACGAAAAAATTATTTGCCAAATTATAGCGTTTTTGATGAAAAACGTTATTTCATTTCTGCAAATGAAGCTTGTGTCTTTTCAGTTAATAATGTGCAACTAGGTATATGTATTTGTGAAGATATTTGGTATGCCGAGCCGGTTAAAAAAGCGGTTGATTGCGGGGCTGAGCTCATTCTCAATTTAAATGCCTCTCCATTTCATGGCCAAAAAACGCACGAGCGTGAAGATGTTATTCGTCAGCGAGTGAGTGAAGTTAATGTGCCTGTTGTTTACACAAATATGGTTGGTGGTCAGGATGAACTGGTTTTTGATGGACAATCTTTTGTTGTTGATGCGGATGGGAAACTCTCGCATCGTTTTGCTGCTTTTGAAGAAGTACTTGCCGTGGTTGAGTTTGATGGTCAAAGCTTAAAGCCACTTTCACCTTCGGTTGTTCCTGCTCTTTCTGATGAAGCCAGTATTTATCAGGCGTTAGTGACGGGAGTGAGGGATTATGTCACTAAAAATGGCTTCTTATCCGGTGTGGTCATTGGTTTATCTGGCGGTATTGATTCTGCTTTAACTTTGAGTATTGCGGTCGATGCACTAGGTGCCGATAAAGTTGAAGCAGTGATGATGCCTTCCTGTTACACCCTGGATATGAGTATTGAAGATGCTAAAGCACAAGCTAAACTTTTAGAGGTTAATTTTAAAGTTATTCCTATTGAAAAACCCTTTAATATCTTTCTTGAATTGCTGGCAGATGAATTTGCCGGTAAAGAGGTTGGTGTTACTGAAGAAAATATTCAGGCACGTTGTCGTGGTTTGTTACTCATGGCGATTTCAAATAAAAAAGGCAAAATGGTGTTAACCACTGGCAATAAAAGTGAGATGGCAGTGGGTTATGCCACATTATATGGCGATATGGCGGGCGGTTATGACGTCCTCAAAGATGTTAAAAAGACGCTGGTTTTTCGTTTGGCGGAATACCGAAATTCTATTTCACCTAATATCCCGCAGCGTGTGATTGATCGCCCACCATCAGCAGAATTAGCACTGGATCAAAAAGATACCGATTCTTTACCAGAGTATGAAATTTTAGATGAAATTCTTGAAAATTATGTTGAGCTGGATATGGGGCTTGAAGATATTGTTGCTGTGGGATTTGAGCGTGAAACGGTTCGCCGTGTGTTACGTTTGATTGATATGAATGAGTATAAGCGGCGTCAGGCTGCCCCTGGTGTGCGCATTACTAAGCGCGCATTTGGCCGGGATCGGCGTTATCCCATTACCTCGGGGTATGGTCGAAGTCGAAAATAATGCTGAAAGGTGTGTAGATTGGTGGCTGTTAATGTATTGCCACTCACTTTTTCCTGTTAAAGTAAGCATGGTTGCAAGAATTATTGCATGAGGAATAAAAATGAAAAAAATTGAAGCAATTATTAAACCTTTTAAATTAGATGATGTACGTGAAGCCTTATCGGATATTGGGATTACTGGCATGACCGCCTCAGAAGTGAAAGGCTTTGGTCGACAAAAAGGACATACTGAACTTTATCGTGGTGCTGAATATGTGATTGATTTTTTGCCTAAGGTGAAAGTTGAAATTATTATTACTGATGAACAAGTTGATGCCTCTATCGAAGCGATAACGAATGCGGCTCGAACAGGTAAAATTGGTGATGGTAAAATTTTTGTTAGTGAAGTGGGACGGGTAGTTCGCATTAGAACTGGTGAAGAAGGTGATACTGCAATTTAGTTAGCAGAAGATTTAATGCTAAAAAAACCGCTGCAGCTGATTAGAGCAAGAGCGGTTTTTTTTGTTTTTATATTTACTGGTTGATATTTTTATTTTATCGCTTTTTTAAGCTCTTTTGTTTTTTCATGTTCCGGGTGATTAAGTTCTAATACACGATAGGCATCGCTGGCCAGATCATGCATGCCAAGTTTACGATAAGACTGGGTCATTAAGGCCAGTGCATCCGGAATGGCGAGCGTACCCTGATAATTCTCAATAACATATTTAGCTCTGTTTGCTGCTGCTAAATGTGCTCCACGGCGTTGGTAAAAATTGGCAACATGGACTTCATAGCGAGCAAGGGTTTCGCGTAGCTCTTTCATGCGTTGAATTGAATCGGCTGCATAACGACTTTTAGGAAAACGCTGAACAAGTTCAGAAAAATATTTAAAGGCTTTACGTATCGATTTTGGATCGCGCTGAGAAGGTTCCTGGTCAAATAGTTTGTTCATAAATGAAACAGAATTGTCAAAACTGGCTAAGCCACGTAAATAGTAAGCATAATCGACATTAGCATGATTGGGATGCAATTTGATAAAACGATCTGCTGCAATTATCGCTGTTTCTGGTTGCAGATCCTTATAATAGGCATAAGCCATTTCAATGCGTGCTCGTTCAGCATAAGTGCCGTAAGGAAAACGGGATTCTAACTTTTCATAGTGTTGAATTGCATTCTCATATTCACCGTTGTTTAACAGCGCTTTTGCTTCCTGATAGAGCTCAGCAACGGTCATGCCGTAGGTGTCATCATCAACATTGCCTGATGAGGCACAGCCGGTTAAAAAAGCAGCAAAAAAGAGAGCGGACAAATTTAATAAACTGGGAAAACGCATGCGTGCTAACCTATTGGTATTTAATAAATAATTTTTTATAGTGTTTTTGTATTATACCTTAGATTATCAGGGTAGAGCACTATCGATTGAATAATGAGATTTTAGAATGTCTGAAACAGAAATTTTTGAAGCTGTGGTTCCGGATGAATGGGCTGGAGAAAGGGTGGATCAGGCTTTAGCCAAGTTATTCCCGGATTATTCACGCTCTCGTTTGCAAACATGGTTAAAAGAAGGCCAAATTTTAGTTAATGGTCAGGTTAAACGGGCAAAAGACAAGGTTTTGGGTGGTGAACAGGTTAAATTACAGGTCATATTGAGCTCCGAGAATGTCTGGGAAGCAGAAGCTATACCCTTAAATATTATTTACGAAGACGAGCAATTACTGATAATTAATAAGCCGGCCAATATGGTGGTGCATCCAGCGGCAGGCAATTTTAGTGGAACCATGTTAAATGCCTTGCTTCATCATGCCCCGGAGCTGGAAGCCATCCCTCGGGCAGGTATAGTGCATCGTTTAGATAAGGAAACAAGTGGTTTACTGGTTGTCGCCCGTACTTTAATCGCGCAGAAATTGTTGGTTGAACAGCTTCAGGCGCGAAGCTTTCTGCGTGAGTACGATGCTATTGTTACGGGTTTAATCATTGCGGGCAGTACCATTAATGAGCCCATTGGGCGACATCCGGTTAACCGTAAAAAAATGGCGGTTAATGAAAAAGGTAAACCTGCTATTACACATTATCGTGTAAGCGAGCGTTTTCGTTCATTTACAAAATTAGTTGTAAAATTGGAAACAGGAAGAACACATCAGATACGGGTACACATGGCACATATTGGCCATCCACTGTTGGGTGATCCGGTTTATGGTGGTCGTTTTCAACTGCCAGCCGGATGTGATGACGCTTTTGAGCAGGTTCTTAGAAAATTCAAACGTCAGGCGTTGCATGCACGACACCTTGGTTTAATTCATCCGGCAACGAATGAGTTTATTGAATGGGATGTTGAGATGCCGCAGGATATGATTACGTTACAGGATGCGCTGCGCCTTGATTTAGAAAATCATAAAGATGATATTCGAAGAAAAAAATGACAATGAACTGGTTACAAGCGGACTGGCCTGCGCCAGATTTTATTAAGGCCGGCACGACCTTACGCAAGGGCGGCATGAGTTTATCGCCCTATGATAGCTTTAACCTGGCAACACATGTTGGCGATGAGCTTGCTGTGGTTAAAAAAAATCGAGCCATCTTACAACAAAGCCTAAATGTCCCCAATGCGCCGCAATGGCTGGAACAAACTCATAGCACTCAAGTTATTTTATTACCGAGTGAAGAAATTATTCCAAAAGCAGATGCAGCATACACAACAGAAAAAAAGATTGTTTGTGCAGTAATGACCGCTGATTGTTTGCCTTTATTGATAACCGATAGACAAGGGAGTTGTATTGCTGCAGTTCATGCCGGTTGGCGTGGTTTATATGATGGTATTATTGAAGCTACGATAAAAAAATTACCTGTGGCGCCTGAGTCATTATTAATTTGGTTAGGCCCCGCCATTGGCGCCAGTGTTTATGAGGTAGGTAAAGAAGTATATGATGCTTTTACGTTGAGTGAAGATGCAGATGAAGCTAAACGGGCATTTACTTCTGTATCAGAAGAGCATTGGTTATTTGATATTTACCACATGGCAAAATTAAGGTTGAACAAAATCGGTGTTAAACAAATTTATGGCGGTGATCGTTGTACCTTAAGTGAAGAAGAGCAATTTTTTTCTTATCGGAGCGATGGTGTAACAGGACGCATGGCAAGCTTGATTTGGATTGAGTAACTAAATAACAAAGCATTAAGAGAAAATATTTTATGTCATTACTGAGTTGGATTATTGTTTTTAGTTTATTAGGTGGCGTGCTCAGCGTTTTAGCTGCATCCGTCTTCCTGTTGATTAACGACAAATATCAAAGAAAGTTATTGCCTCATACAGTCAGTTTTGCAATTGGTGCCTTGTTGGGTGCGGCATTATTAGCATTATTACCGCATGCGATAACCGTGAATGAAAATGTGGATATGCATGATTTAGGCTTAACCATACTGATTGGTTTGTTAGGTTTTTTTCTACTCGAAAAAATGGTCTTATGGCGGCATTGTCATTCGAGTCATTGCGAGGTGCACTCACCAAGCGAAGTTCATACA
Source organism: Gammaproteobacteria bacterium (assembly GCA_030617815.1). GTDB lineage: Bacteria > Pseudomonadota > Gammaproteobacteria > UBA6429 > Thiohalophilaceae > JAGLTQ01. The sequence continues at coordinate 12,530 of JAUWUS010000017.1, read as the reverse complement.
TCAGGGCATGCCCATCAACATGGTAAAGATGCCAGTGGTACTCTAATTATTATTGGTGATGCTGTTCATAATCTTGTTGATGGTGTTTTAATTGCTGCAGCATTCATGACCGATATCGATCTGGGTATTGTGACTGCCCTGGCCGTTGCTGCCCATGAGATCCCACAAGAGATCGGTGATTTTGCTATTTTATTAAATAGTGGATACAAACGTGGCCGGGCATTATTTTTTAATGTCCTTGCGAGTATGGCCACCTTAGTTGGTGCCGTCATTGCTTATTATAGTTTGCAAAGCATGCAGCAAGCCTTGCCTTATATTTTGGCTATCGCTGCCTCAAGTTTTATTTACATTGCGGTAGCTGATTTGATTCCTGGTCTGCATAAACGAACAGAATTACGAGAAACTCTTCAGCAAATAACGTTAATTGCATTAGGTGTAGCTGTTATCTACTGGGCACATTCAACTCTTCATTAAGATTATATTTATTCATTAAGAATATTTAAGGAGAAACCACCTTGACAGAAACAAAAAACAAATGGTTCATGGTAACGTTAATCGGCAAGGATCAGCCGGGTATTGTTTCTCATGTTACTGCAGCACTTTATGATGGTGGTGGTAATTTAGGTGAAACCAGCATGATGCGTCTTGGTGGCAACTTCAGCATTATGATGATGGTTGAATTTTCTGGACGGACTAAAGAATTACACGATGTTTTAAGCACGGTGACAGATTCTCTGGACTTGCATCTTCATATTGATCAGATTGATGCAAAGTTACATGAACATAGAATTCCTGATGTACGCATTTCTGTTTATGGTGCAGATCGAGCCGGTATTGTCAGTAAAGTAACTGCAGTGCTAGCTGAAGCAGGTTTAAACATTCTTGATCTGGAATCGGATGTTGCAGGAGATAAAGATAAACCGCTTTATATTATGCACATCGAAGGCGAAGCTTCTGAAGGGGTTAAGGCGCTGGAGTCTGCATTACAAATTGTTAAAGAAGAACACGGTGTTGATGCGCAGTTAGTCGAAATTGATACCTTAATCGGTTAAAGATAATGACCGTATTGGATATTATTACTTATCCTGATGCTCGTCTTAAGCAAGTTGCAGACGAGGTGAAAATGTTTGACTCTGGACTCCTGGAGTTTATTCAAAACCTTGAAGAAACCATGGCTGCCGGCCCAGGTGGTGTTGGTATTGCGGCAACGCAAGTGGGCGTTATGCAACGCATTGCGATTGTTGATGTTTCAAACTATCCTAAAATTAAAAAAGCGAAACATCATGGTCATCTCATCCTGATTAATCCGGAAATTGTTGATTGGCAAGGAATGAAAAAAGGACGGGAAGGTTGTATGTCTGTGCCGGACTTTACCGGCAACGTTATTCGAGCAGAAAATATTATTTTAAATGCTTTAGATGAAAATGGGAAACAACAAGAATATGAAATGGAAGGTTTTGAAGCTCGTGCGGTACAACATGAAATAGATCATTTAGATGGTTTACTGTTTCTGGATCGATTAGTCAGCCGACGGAATGATTTATTTAAGAGAAAGTACAAAGACTAAGGAAATTTAAAATCAATGATTGAGTCAGCATAATAAAACGGGTAAAAATGTTTAATGTGCCGCTAATCGTTTTAAAATTAAGAAAAGGAGATTGTATTCATGTTTGAAAACCTGAATTTTTCCATCAATCTAACATGGTCTGATGGGGCTTTTTACTTTTTGTACATAGTCATAATTGGTTTAGTTTGGTTGTTCTTGCATGACGTGCTGCAAAAAGGGCATGCTATTCAACGAAACTATCCTGTCATTGGCCACTTCCGATATATGTTTGAAAATATGGGTGAGTATTTTCGGCAGTATTGGTTTGCCAGTGATCGAGAAGAACTTCCTTTTAATCGAGCAACCAGGGCATGGATTTATAGAACATCAAAAGGTCTGGGAGGAATGTTAGGTTTTGGTTCAACTAATGATCTCAGACAACCTGGTTCAATCGTTTTTGTAAATACTGCATACCCGCTTTTAGAAGAAGAATACACCACTGTCGACCCCCTTATTATTGGGCCTGATTGCAAACATCCTTTTGAAGCAAAATCGATATTTAATATTTCAGGTATGAGTTATGGCGCAATTTCAGCGGCAGCGGTGCGCGCCTTATCTAAAGGTGCCGGATTTGCCGGTATCTGGATGAACACAGGAGAAGGTGGGATTACGTCTTACCATCTGCAAGGTCATTGTGATCTGATTTTTCAGATTGGTACTGCAAAATATGGTGTGCGCGATGAAGCCGGTAATCTTAGTGATGACAAACTCCGCGCAATAGCGAAACATGTTAAAGCATTTGAAATAAAATTATCACAAGGCGCAAAACCTGGGCGTGGAGGTGTCTTACCTAAAGCTAAGGTAACTGCGGAAATTGCAGAAATTCGTGGTATTGCCGAAGGAAAAGTCTCCAGTAGTCCAAATCGACACAAGGAAATTCGTAGTGCAGATAATTTGCTGGATATGATTAATCGGATACGTGATGTCACCGGAAAACCGGTTGGCTTTAAATCTGTGTTGGGTTCAGATAAATTTCCTAAAGACTTATGTGAAGCGATTAATCGTCGAGGCATTCAATATGCTCCTGATTTTATTACTGTTGATGGCGGTGAAGGTGGTACAGGAGCGGCACCACAAATTTTGTCTGATCACGTGGGCTTGCCTATAACCGAATCTTTACCGTTATTAGTTGATGTTTTAACTTTGTATGGATTACGTGAACGGATCAGAATAGTTGCCTCCGGAAAATTAGTTCATTCGGCAAAAGTTGCATGGGCATTGTGCGCAGGTGCAGATTTCATTGTGAGTGCGCGTGGTTTTATGTTTTCTTTAGGTTGTGTGCAATCCATGCAATGCCACAAAGATACTTGCCCAACCGGCATAACAACACATAGTAAATACCGTCAACGAGGCCTGGTTGTTGCGGACAAAGCAGAACGTGTTAAAGCATATGCACATTGGATGAATTTTGAAGTTAATGCTCTGGCTCATTCTTGCGGATTAGGTAATGCACGTGAGTTTAAACGGGAGCACATTCGCATTGTACAGTCTCCGGGTGTTAGTTTTCCTCTTGATGTCATTCATCCTGATCGGGTAAAAGCGCCTTGAAAAACTAAACAATGTCCTTATATATGATGTAGTTATTTTAAAACCTCAAATAGGTATGTTAATTATGCGCATGGATAAACTGACCAGTAAATTTCAACTTGCTATTGCTGATGCACAAAGCCTTGCAGTAGGGCGTGATCACCAATTTATTGAACCTGTTCATTTGATGAGTGCCTTACTTGATCAGGAAGGTGGCACTGTTAATCATTTATTGATGCAGTCAGGTGTTAACATTAACGTATTACGTTCGCAATTAGGTGAAGCACTGGATCGCCTGCCAACAATTGGAGATGCAACCGGTGATGTTCATCTTTCAAATGATCTTTCCCGATTATTAAATCTTACCGATAAACTCGCACAGCAACGTAAGGATCAATTTATCTCGAGCGAGTTATTTATACTGGCTGGGATTGATGATAAAGGCACTTTAGGTGACCTGTTACGTAAAGCAGGTTCAAATAAAGCGGCACTGGAAAAAACAATTGAAAATGTGCGTGGTGGGCAGTCGGTTAACGATCCTAATGCTGAAGAACAACGTCAGGCACTTGAAAAATATACCATTGATTTAACTGAGCGCGCTGAGCAAGGAAAACTTGATCCTGTTATTGGTCGTGATGATGAAATTCGGCGTATCATTCAGGTATTACAACGTCGCACAAAAAATAACCCTGTGATTATTGGTGAGCCGGGCGTCGGTAAAACAGCCATTGTTGAAGGTCTGGCACAACGTATTATTAATGGTGAAGTTCCTGAAGGCCTAAAAGGTAAACGGGTTTTATCACTTGATATGGGTGCATTGATTGCCGGTGCAAAATTCCGTGGTGAATTTGAAGAACGTTTAAAAGCGGTATTAAGTGATTTGTCGAAACAGGAAGGGCAAATTATCTTATTCATTGATGAATTACATACCATGGTTGGAGCAGGTAAAGGCGAAGGTGCTATGGATGCCGGTAACATGTTAAAGCCTGCTTTAGCGCGAGGTGAATTGCATTGTGTCGGTGCGACTACATTAGATGAATATCGTCAGTACATTGAAAAAGATGCTGCTTTAGAACGTCGTTTCCAAAAAGTATTAGTGGATGAGCCGACAGTCGAAGATACCATTGCGATTTTACGTGGTTTAAAAGAAAAGTATGAAGTGCATCATGGTGTGGATATTAGTGATCCTGCGATTGTTGCAGCAGCAACCTTATCGCACCGTTATATTACTGATCGACAATTACCTGATAAAGCCATTGATCTCATCGATGAAGCAGCCAGTCGTATTCGTATGGAAATTGATTCTAAACCGGAATCAATGGATAAAATGGAACGTAAGTTGATACAGCTTAAAATTGAACGAGAAGCATTAAAGAAAGAAACAGATGCAGCATCTAAAGCACGCCTAAAAAATCTTCAGGATGAAATTGATGTCCTGGATAGAGAGTTTAGCGAGCTTGATGAAATATGGAAGTCTGAAAAAGCGGCTGTTCAGGGTACTCAACATATTAAAGAAGAACTTGAGCGTGCGCGCCAGGAACTGGAAACCGCACGACGTGCAAGTGATCTTGCGCGTATGTCAGAGTTGCAATACGGAAAAATTCCAGACTTAGAGAAGCAATTAGACATGGCTTCTCAAGTTGAAATACAAGAAACAACCTTGTTACGCAATTCAGTGACTGAAGAAGAAATTGCAGAAGTCGTTTCCAAATGGACAGGTATTCCTGTTACAAAAATGCTGGAAGGCGAACGCGACAAACTTTTAAAAATGGAAGACGTTTTACATAAACGTATGGTTGGACAAAATGAAGCCGTGAAGGCTGTGTCTGATGCTATCCGTCGTTCACGTGCTGGCCTTTCTGATCCTCAACGTCCTAACGGCTCATTTTTATTCCTCGGGCCAACCGGTGTTGGTAAAACAGAATTAACTAAAGCTTTAGCAGAATTTTTATATGACACGGAAGACGCAATGGTGCGCATTGATATGTCAGACTTTATGGAAAAACATTCTGTTGCCAGATTGATTGGTGCACCTCCTGGTTATGTTGGTTATGAAGAGGGTGGCTATTTAACCGAGGCGATCAGGCGCAAACCTTATTCAATTATTTTATTGGATGAAGTTGAAAAAGCACATCCTGATGTCTTTAATATTTTACTGCAAGTTTTAGATGATGGTCGTTTAACGGATGGTAAAGGTCGCACCGTTGATTTTCGTAACTGCGTTATTGTAATGACCTCAAATCTTGGTTCTCAACAAATACAGGAAATATCTTCTAGAAGCACGGGTTCAGATGACCATTATGATGAAATGAAAAAAGTTGTAATGGAAACTGTGAGTGAACATTTTAGACCTGAGTTTATTAATCGTATAGATGAGGTTGTTGTTTTCCATCCTTTAGCCAAGGAAGAAATACGTTCGATTGCAAATATTCAATTCCAGTATCTGCATGATCGTTTAGCAGAAAGACAAATTGATATTGAATTAACAGAATCCGCATTGGATCAGTTAGGCGAAGCAGGTTTTGATCCGGTTTATGGAGCAAGACCTCTCAAAAGAGCGATTCAACAGCAGATTGAAAACCCACTGGCGCAAGATATTTTATCCGGTAAATTTGTTGCTGGGGATGTTATTCATGTCGATGCGGGAAGTGATGGTTTAACCTTTACTAAACTACAGAAAAAATCTTCTGTTGCTTAAAATTGTTCAGATAATGTATTGAATATATGCGCAGGTGCGAATTCATTCGTACCTGCGTTAAATTATATTTTATAAATTAATTTTTATAATACGTGCTTTAGCATCAGCATAATCATGCTGAGCTATCATACCTTCATTTCTCAGACGCCTAAGTTCGCTCATTTCAATATCCAGCATCTGTGTTTTGTCTATTTTTACTGCCTGACTGGCTGATAAACTGCGCAGTTTTATTTCTTCTATGAATTCGTTAAATGTTTTTTCGTCAGGCTTATTGTACAACAGGCTCAATACTACACAATTTCCATAGCGACTTTTAAATTCTATAACATTTGGAGATTGGTATAAAAACATTAAAAATGCGCTAAGGCCTAATAATAAAAAAATAATAATAAAAGGTAATAACCTTTCCAGTTTGTCACTTTCCTGAAAATAAAAAAGATAGCCTGTGTATGCTATGGTTGCTATAGAAAAATATAATACAGCTAACAACCATTGCCATGAAATTTTTCTATGCCGTACTGGCCAGGGTGCAAGCATGCTCAGGTTCAGGTGATAACTTTGCTCGTTTATGATGTTATTGGTGTTAACTTTAATAAATTTATGATTATAAATTTCAAATACGCGTTTCTCCCCGCGTGCATGGGATTCCTGATGTAAGATTGAGTTAGGTGTTTTTTCATTCATCTGAATAATATACCTCAATTATGAGGGGAATATGAGTTGATTATGGATATAAATAGATATTTTTGTCCTTAATTAATTCGTAATGAACTATTTTCTTGCTTTATAGTCTGATTTTGAACACGATTATTAATAATTATAGATATTGAAGGACTCTTTCCAAATGTTAATAAAAAAATCGCAAGATATTCTTTCTTCAGAAATTACTGATCAGGCTATTTATCGAGAAAGACGAAAGTTTATGACCTCATCTATTGGTTTGACTGCAGCAGCGACACTTTTGCCGTTACAAGCTTCTGTTGCTGGCTATGGTGGACAATCTTTGAAATTTGGTGAAAATACACAATTCAATACTACAGAAGAGAAGACTTCTTTTGATAAAATTAGTAATTACAATAATTTTTATGAGTTCGGTACGGATAAGTACTCGCCCGCAAAAAATGCCCAGGCTTTAACGACTGATCCCTGGTCGGTACAAATTGACGGTGAAGTTGAAAAATCAAAAATTTTGCATCTGGAAGATATTCTTAAACAGCATGCATTAGAAGAACGTATTTATCGTATGCGTTGTGTTGAGCGCTGGTCGATGGTGATTCCCTGGATTGGCTTTCCTTTGGCTAAATTAATAAAACAGGCAAAGCCAACCTCAAAAGCGAAGTATGTACAATTTGAAACATTACAACGTCCCGGCGAAATGGCGGGACAAAGACGCGGTGTATTACCCTGGCCCTATATTGAAGGTTTACGCATGGACGAAGCCATGAATCCGTTAACGTTATTGGCAGTTGGGCTTTATGGTGAAGTGCTGCCGAAACAAAATGGCGCGCCATTACGTTTAGTGGTGCCATGGAAATACGGTTTTAAAAGCATTAAATCTATCGTTAAAATTACTTTTACTGAACATGAGCCGGTAAGCAGCTGGACTAAAGTGGCACCTGATGAATATGGTTTTTACTCAAATGTAAATCCGGCCGTTGATCACCCACGTTGGAGTCAGCGAAAAGAAAGACGTATTGGTGATTTCCTGAAACGAAAGACCTTACCTTTTAATGGTTACGCGGAGCAGGTTGCATCTTTATATACAGGTATGGATCTGAAAAAATATTTCTAGAAGCTTTAGCTTTTTATGAGATTTATAGTGATGACTAAAGTAATTAAACCCATTGTTTTTATTTTAGCTTTGTTGCCTGTCGTTTTGTTATCCAGAAATTTTTATCTGGATGAATTAGGCGCAAACCCATTTGAGGTTTTTACACGCAGTACCGGAGAGTGGACGCTGCGATTTTTACTGCTCACTCTGGCAATGACACCTTTACGCCAATTAACAGGATCTGCATGGCCATTACGTTTGCGCCGTATGTTGGGTTTGTTTACTTTTTTTTATGTCTGTGTACATTTATTGACTTATATTTGGCTGGATCATTTTTTCGATTGGGATGAGATATGGACGGACATAGTGAAACGTCCTTATATTACGATTGGTATGCTGGCGTTTACCTTGTTACTGCCGCTTGCCTTCACCTCAACTAAAAAAATGATGAAACGTTTAGGCAAGCGCTGGAAGTCATTACATAAGTTAATTTATTTAATCGCTGTATTGGGTGTACTGCATTTTTTACTGTTAGTGAAGGCAGATTTAAGAGAGCCTATTATTTATGCTTTTATTTTATTCACATTATTTCTGGTGAGGTTTAAACCTGCACTGCTGCACAAGTTTAGTTTTAAGCCCCTTTAATACCGTGCAAAATGCAACCCCGTTTGCCAGAAATGCATTAAATACGACTTTTTCGTCTTTATTTCGTCTAATTCGGCTCTTGCCCGATAATACTTAATCTCCTGTGTCATTATAAGTTTTTGATTAATAGCAATTTATTTTTGTCTCATGGTATATTTAGAGATGAAATTAGCTGCTTTTTATTATCTTTATGTCATTGTCTGGTCATGGCATAATCATTGCGATAAAAAAAGGCTAAGCAAGTTTTTAGTTAGAAGCCATAATAATTACAAGGAACATCTGGAATAAAAATTTCAGGTTTTTCCATAGCATTTAAATTAAAAAAATTTTTCAGGAGAACATCAATGTCACTCAATCGCCGCGAATTTATGCAAATCATGGGTATGGCCGCTGCTGCAGGTATGTTACCGGGTTGTGATAGTAAAACCCCCGGTTCAGGAAATGCCACTGTTGGTGCCGGAGCACCGGGTGATGTTTATAATATTCCAAAATTCGGTAATGTTACTTTGATGCATTTTACTGATTGTCATGCTCAGTTATTACCGATTTATTTCCGTGAGCCGAATGTAAACATGGGCGTAGGTGGTGCACATGGTCAGCCACCACATTTGGTTGGTAACAAATTATTAGAACATTTCAATATCAAAGCTGATTCATTAGAAGCGCATGCTTTTACTTACCTTGATTTTGCTGAAGCAGCAAAAGTGTATGGCAAAGTAGGTGGTTTTGCCCATTTACGGACGCTGGTTAAAAAAATACGTGCTGATCATGGTGCGAATAAAACATTATTATTAGATGGTGGCGATACCTGGCAAGGTTCAGGTACTGCTTACTGGACGCGCGGTAAAGACATGGTGGGTGCGTGTAACTTGCTCGGTGTAGATGTTATGACCGGTCACTGGGAATTCACTTACCTTGACGAAGAAGTTATCTCAAACGTTAGAGATTTCAAAGGTGATTTTGTTTGCCAAAACGTTTTTGTAAAAGATGATGCTTCATTTGATTACCAGTTTGCTGAATACGAAGGTTATAATGAAGAAACACAACGTGCTTTTAAACCTTATACCATTAAAGAAATGGAAGGTGGCATCCGTGTTGCAGTCATTGGTCAGGCTTTCCCGTATACACCGATTGCAAACCCGGGTCGTTTTATTCCTGACTGGACGTTTGGTATTCGTGATACAGAAATGCAATCAACTGTTGATAATGTTCGTGCAACGGAAAAACCTGATGTGGTTGTTGTGATTTCTCATAATGGTATGGACGTAGATTTGAAAATGGCATCTGTTGTTTCTGGCATTGATGTTATTTTTGGTGGTCATACTCATGACGGTGTACCACAGCCCTCAGTGATTAAAAATAAAGGCGGTCAAACGCTGGTAACTAACGCAGGGTCAAACGGTAAATTCCTTGGTACCATGCAGCTAGATGTGCGTAACGGCAAAGTACAGGATTTCCGTTATAAACTATTACCGGTCTTTTCTAATTTATTAGAACCCGATCAGGAAATGGCGAATTATATTGAAGAAGTGCGTCGTCCTTATTTGAGTGCTTTAACTGAAGAGTTAGCAGTTGCCGACCAGGTTCTTTATCGTCGTGGTAATTTCAATGGTACATTTGATCAAATTATTTGTGATGCATTACGTGAAGTCGGTGGAGCACAAATTTCACTTTCACCAGGTTTCCGTTGGGGTACGACTGTATTACCAGGTCAAACAATTACAATGGATCATGTGATGGATCAAACCGCTATTACCTATCCAGAAACTTATGTTCGTGAAATGACAGGTAAAGTCATTAAAGAAATTCTGGAAGATGTCGCGGATAATTTATTTAATAATGATCCATACTACCAACAAGGTGGTGACATGGTACGTTTAGGTGGTCTTGATTACACTATGGAACCAAAAGCTGGTTTCGGCAAACGTGTTACTGATATGGTTCTTGATGATGGTACAAAAATTGAAGCCAATAAAACTTATACGGTTGCTGGTTGGGCAACAGTGGGTTCTAAAGCACCAGGCGCTCCAATTTGGGATGTAGTTGCTGAATACTTGCGTTCTGAAAAAGTTGCGAAAGTGAAGAAACTCAATACACCAAAAATTATTGGTATGGAAGGTAACCCGGGTATCGCTTAATCATACTTTGGTTTACTCATAAAAAAGGAAGCTTCGGCTTCCTTTTTTTATTGCTAATAATGAAAGCTTTACCACAGAGGTCACGGAGGTTCACAGAGGAAATAATAAATAAAACTCTGCGAACCTCCGTGACCTCCGTGGTTTAATTTTTTGATATTTCTTTTTGTTTTATGTCTAGCCAATCTGCAGCATGTTGTTTTATGAGTTGCCCCATCATGCCGATGTGTTCAACGTCCTCATTGAGTGCAGGAATATATTCGTATTTTTCACCACCCGCATTTAAGAAATAATCCCGGTTTTCAACTTTAATTTCTTCCAGTGTCTCAAGGCAGTCTGCTGAAAAGCCCGGACAACAGACTTGAACACTTTTGATGCCTTCTTTTGCCCAGTTGATTAAGGTTTTATCAGCATAAGGTTTAAGCCATTCTTCGCGACCAAAGCGAGATTGAAAAGCGAGTGTCCATTGTTCTTCTTTGAGTCCCATCTTTTGTGCAATAAGACGCGCTGTTTTATGGCATTCACAAAAATAGGGGTCACCTTGATCAAGATAACGTTGTGGTAAGCCATGAAATGAAAATAATAACTTTTCAGCGACACCGTTTTTTTCCTGAAAAGAAGTAATGCTGCTAACTAGAGCGTTGATATAAGATTCATGTTCATGGTAATGCTGCACCATTCTGAATTCGGGTATCCAGCGCCATGTTTTTAATTCATCCGCAATGGCATCAAAAGTTGAAGCGGTAGTGGTTGCTGAATATTGAGGGTAAAGCGGTAACACTAAAATACGTTGGGCACCGGCTTCTTTTAAATTAAGTAAAGCGTCTTTAACGGATGGGTTGCCATAACGCATGGCCAGTTCAACTTTTACTTTTCCCTTAAAGTGTGGCGTGATGGCTTGTTGTAACAGCATTTGTTGCTTTTTACTTATGGTTAATAGCGGTGAGCCTTCACTTGTCCAGATTTTTTGGTAGTTTTTTGCCACCGGTCCGGGGCGAATGCGCAAAATAACACCATGTAGGGCAAACCACCATAACCAGCGTGGCGCTTCAACAATGCGTGGATCACTCAAAAATTCAGCTAAATAGCGACGAACAGCAGCGGGTGTTGCTTCGTCAGGCGTTCCCAGGTTTGTAATCAAAATCCCAGTGCATGATGTATCTTCATCATGGCTAAAGTGGTCAGTACCGATATATTTTGTCATAAAAAGTGAGTCACAGCGTTAAAATTGTTATGGTGGTGGGTGTTATTATCACTGAGTTTGGGGCAAAGAAAAAGTGGTGTAGGTGAACTTATGGATTAAAAGATCTCTTTGACTCTGTGAAAAAGCGCACAGAACAAAAGGCAAGAATGAGGTTTTATAGTCGCGGTACAGATTTAATGAAAATAAAAAATAAATACCCTAATTATATTATGGGGTAATTAAGGAGAAGAACATGAAAAATACAATTGGAATTATTGCGTTAGTATTTATCTCGCAATCACTTTTTGCTGAAGAGATGGAAACAAAGAAAATTGAAACGAACATGACTGAAACTGAAATGCCAGCATCAAATACTACGGCAGCTGAACCAGCCGCAATGGAAATGAAAGAACAAAGTGGTTTTTCGCGTGGCAGTGTAGTGCGTTCATCTTTTACTACTGAAATTGCTGATCGTGAGCCAACTGAGAACCTGCAAAATTTGACCAATGAAAATGGTGAGGTGAAATTTTTTACTGAGCTACGGGATATGAGTGGTCAGACTGCGGTTCATCGTTGGGAATATGATGGTAAGGTTGTTGCAGAAGTAAAATTTGATGTTAAAGGCCCACGCTGGCGTGTATGGTCAAGTAAGAATTTAAGCCCTGAATGGACCGGTGAATGGAAAGTATCGGTTATTAATGCTGCGGGTGAAGTGATTTCTGAAAAAAACCTGAGTTATGATATTGCCGCTGCACCTGCGATGGCACCGTCAGATACAGAAGCAACGAATACCCCTGCTGCTGCAACTGAATCAACTCAATAATCATAAGTTATTGATTTTTAAATGTTTTAACTACGCCTCTTGCATTTATTTGCGAGAGGCGTATTTTTTTGCCGGTTCTTTATTTTCTTGATCTGGAACAGTGCAAATTTCGCAGACAGTGCTAATGTTATATAAGTTAGAT